>JACXUE010000067.1 GCA_014764075.1 Sulfuricurvum sp. | reverse complement strand
GGAAAACTGAGCGCATACGGTGACATCAGCCTCAAAATGGAGCAGATCAAAAAACTCGATGCTACAAAAGTGAAAACGGAAAAAATCTACGAAACCCGCAAAAGCTATTACGATATGGCATTGCTCCAAAACTCCATCAACCATATGAAAACGATCCACAAAAACATCTCAACGTTGGAACAAACCACCCAAATGATGATCCAAGAGGGGTACGCCAAAAAAGTGGATTTACTCGAAGTTCAAGCGCGTAAAGCCAACGTCGAGCGAAGCATTGCCGAGATGGAGGCAAATCAAAAGCTCCTCTATCACTACCTCAGCTTTCTCCTTAACACTCCCGTCACCGAGATTGAGCTTCCTACCTCCGATTATCCCGCTTCGCAGATCAGCGAGAGTGACGTACTCGCCAACAATATCGATCTAAAAAAAGGGTCTCGCGGTTTGGAAATTCGGGAGAAAATGGTCGATCTCGCCTATGCTCCCTTCTTGCCGCAAATCGGAGCATTTGCCGAAGCATCCAGTGCCGACGACACTTTTTTGGGTGATTTCAACGATCACAAATCTTTCACGATAGGAGCTCGCCTCACGTGGAATCTTTTCAACGGAGAAATCGATCAAAATTCTCTTGAGAAAGCCCGTATCGAAAAACTCAAAACGTCCACTCAGATAGAATTGGCTCGCAAAGGGATTGCACTACAATATGACAAAATTCGTACAGAAATCGACAGTTTAAATGGACAAATCAAAAGTTTGGAAAAAGAGCTGGAATTAGCAGATCAAATATATAAAAATTATGAGGGTCGCTACCATGAGCACCTCGCGTCAATGTCCGATGTGATCATCAAGCAATCCCAACAGATTGAGAAAGTTCTCAATCTTCAAATGGTCAAGAACCAACGAAACGAGCGCATTTTCGCCCTCGAAAAACTAAGTAACGGAGTTAAATAATGAAATTTTGGATCACCTCACTTGCTCTTGCCTCTACCCTCAGTGCCGCAGGACTCAGCCTCTCAGGAAGTGTTATCAGCGATAACCAAAAAATGATCACCAGCCGCAATATGGGATTCGTCACCAGCGTCAACGTCTCAGAAGGCTCCCGCGTCTCCAAGGGGCAATTGCTCTACACCATCGATTCCAAAGAGATCGATTCGGCTAAGACTCAAGTAGAACTGGGGATTGCTCAAGCGGAACTTTCGCTTCAAATGTACCAAAACCAATACGCAAACTTGGAGCTGAACCTAGAGCGTAACAAACGGTTATTGGCTCAGGACATGGTCTCTAAATTCGAAGTCGAAAACCTCGAGCTCTCCAAAAAGAACCTCCAAAATATGATTAACATCGCCGAACGGCAGGTCAACCAAGCCAAAGCCCGCCTCAAAGAGGTAAAAAACCAATACAACTATCTTCGAATCACGGCTCCGAACAACGGTGTCGTCGTCTCTAAAAACATCAAAGTGGGCGAAATGGCGATGCCGGGGATGCCCGCCATCATCCTCTCCGATCTCAATGCACTTAAAATCGAGGTAGAAATCGCTGAAAACAACCTCAAACTTGTCCCTGTCGGAAAAAAAGTAAAAGTATCGGTTCCATCGGTAGACTATACCGGTATCGGACGGGTGAGCGCAATTATCCCCAGCTCCAACCCAATGACCCATACGTTTAAAATCAAAATCTCCTTTAACGCCAAACAAACCGTCTATCCCGGAATGTACGCAACCGTTGAAATCGAATAGGAGTTTTGATGCACACCTCTCATTCATACCAACCTAAAGATTATGCCGGAAAGCTTGCAAAAGGGTTTCTGCGCAATCCCCTTACCCCAATTCTTGGAATATTTCTTCTTGCAATCGGCTACATTTCGCTTATACTCATGCCGCGTGAAGAGA
Source organism: Sulfuricurvum sp. (assembly GCA_014764075.1). Classification (GTDB taxonomy): domain Bacteria; phylum Campylobacterota; class Campylobacteria; order Campylobacterales; family Sulfurimonadaceae; genus Sulfuricurvum. The sequence goes on along the minus strand of JACXUE010000067.1, from coordinate 4,965 downwards.
ACCCTCAAATGGTGGTATCCGGTTCAACCGTCATCGTCGCCCTCCCTGGTGCAACCGCCAGTGAAGTGGAAAACGTCATTGTCAAACCTCTAGAACGTAAACTCAAAGAGATTAAGGGTATCGAGCATATCTACGGCATGGCAATGGATAACGTTGCTGTAATCAATGCCGCCTTCTACATCGGAGAGGAAAAAGAGGATTCAAACCTCAAAATCTACGACAAAATCATGCAAAACATGAGCATTCTCCCCAAAGGAGCAATGCAGCCGATCATCAAACCGCTCGATATCGATGTCGATATTCCGATCGTCTCGGTAGCATTTTATGCCAATAATCCGAAGATGGATCCCACGGTTCTCTATGATCATGTTAAAGAGATTCAGCACCATATTAACGGTCTCCCCAACGTTGCCGTAACCGATATCAAAGGGGCCAAAAAGCATCAGTATAATGTACTGGTCGATATGAATCGCCTTAGCGGCTATAACCTCTCTTTGGGTCAAATCGTCATGGCAACCCAGTCTCTTGCGTATAATGTCCCTGAAATCAAAGGGAAAACCGTCGATAATAAAATTGTGATGATCGGTGTGCGCAACGCGATTGAGAGTGTTGAAGATGTGGGAAATATCATCGTAGCCCAATACGGCGGATCGGCCATTTATTTACGTGATGTTGCGACCATCAGTGACGGAAATGATATTCAAAACTTCAAATCGGCTCTTGTTAGCATCAAAAATGGAGAGGGAAAATTCTCACCGCTCAAAGATCAAATCACTCTCACCGTCTCCAAACTTCAAGGGACAAATGCGGTCAATATCGCCGATGCGGTCAAAGAAGAGCTTGAAAAATATAAAGAGCAAATGAAAGCCGAAGGAATCAGCTACGTTATTACCCGCAACGACGGCGAACGGGCCAATGAAGCAGTTAACGAACTCGTATTTCATCTCCTCCTCTCAATCGTGATTATCGCGATTTTGCTCATTTTCGTACTTGGATGGCGCGAGTCGTTGATCGTCACCTTTACCGTTCCGGCAATCTTGGCGATCACCCTCTTTATCGCGTATCTCACGGGTCAAACGGTGAACCGTATTACCCTATTTGCGTTCCTGCTCTCGCTGGGACTTCTCGTCGATGCGGCGATCATTGTTATCGAAAACATTCACCGTCACTTCCATGCTCCCGGAGCACATGAGAGAGACGCCGATGAGCTAATGATCGAAGCGACCGATGAGATCGGTGCGCCGACGAATATCGCGACATTGGCGATCATCCTCACGATGATACCGATGGCATTTGTCGGGCAAATGATGGGGCAGTTCATGAAACCGATCCCAGCGAATGTCCCTGTAGCACTCGTTGCATCATTGTTTGTTGCCTATGTCTTTACTCCGTATTTGGCAATACGACTTTTGAAAAAACCCGAACAGCACGGAGAGCTCCACTAATGTATAAAAAGTTTGAAAATTATTTAGTTAATACCCTCAATTCACCTACCAAAAAGAAAAAAGTTCTTTGGGCAACGCTCATCACTTTTATTTTTGCAGTAGCGTTGATCCCCACAAAACTGGTATTGGCAAAAATGCTTCCAGGCAAAAATAACGACACCTATACGGTCTATATTGACTTAGCCAACGGCAGTTCTATCGAGCAAACTCGCCAAGTCAGCGAATGTGTTGTCAATGTGCTCCAAAAAGAACCTGAAGCTCTTGATACCGAAGTATTCCTTGGAACAGGCTCTCCTCTTGATTTCGCTGGACTTATCAAAGGGTCACATTTTAAAAACAGCGAAAATGTCGCGGAAGTGGTCGTAAACCTAACCAAGAAGCATCACCGCGATGAACCTTCTTATATGATGGTACAACGTCTTCGTCCGGTGATTGTCAAAGAGTGCGGCAATATCTATCCGCAAACCAACATCAAGTTTATCGAGCCACCTGCAGGTCCTCCGACCATGGCGGCTATCGTTGCTGAAATCTACGGAAACAAAGCCGAGGGGATCCGCCATCTCGCAGGACGCGTCGAGAGAGTATTTCAAAAAACTGAAGGGCTTGTCGACATCGATATCATGCAAGATGAGATATACGATAAATTTGAAGTGCATGTCAACACCGATAAAATCTCAAAATCGGGATTGGATATCAAACACGTCAATGACATTTTGTACCTAGCATTTGAGGGGATGGGGGTTGCGGTAAAAAATTCCCAAAAAGCGACCGATCAAATCCCGATTTTCCTAACCCTCACTCCGGAAGGGAAAAAATTCGCATCACGCGACAAAATGGCGATCGAGTACAAACTCGCAGGGCTCAAACTGATGAATCAAATGGGGATGATGGTTCCCCTAACCGAAGTGGTCGACATCGTTCCGGTTAAATCCAACCCGATGATCATGTCAAAAAACCTCCATCAAATGACCAACGTCTTAGCCGAAACCGATATGGTTTCTCAAGTCTATCCGTTGATGGCGGCACGCAATACCATTCTCGACACCTTTAGCGATGAGTATGAAATCACCAAAACTGGACTCTTCAATCTTCAACTCGTTGACAAAAAAACCAAAGAGATTTACGAGTTAAAATGGGATGGCGAAATGAAAGTCACCCTCGATACGTTTCGTGATTTAGGGGGTGCATTTATTGCGGCACTGGTTTTGATTTTCTTGTTGATGGTTGTCTACTACAAAAGCTTTGTCCTCAGCGGTATCGTTTTATTGGGTAGCTTTCTCTCTATTATCGGTGTTATCGTCGGACATGGGATCATTGATATATTCACTGCCGATACATTCTTTTTAACGGCAACCTCGTTGATCGGATTTATTGCACTCATTGGAATCAGTTCACGCAACTCTTTACTCTTGATCGATTTTACCAAATCGCTCATGATCGACAAAGGGATGCACAAAACCGAAGCGATCGCTTACGCTACTGCTACACGTGCAAAACCGATCTTTTTGACCGCAGCGGCGATTATCCTCGCATCGACCCTTTTGGCCAGCGACGCCGTATTCGGAGGGCTTGGAGTTTCGCTAATTTTTGGTACAATAGCGGCAGTCATCGCTTCACTTGTCGTGATACCGGTTCTCATTCACAATTCAGATTTGGAACGCCATTTCAACTTTCATGAGCGTAAAGCCGTATCGATCATGGAGCCATAAAACGTGTTTACCCCTATCGTAGAGACATCTTCTAATGTTATGTCCGATTTACTAAACATTGCGAATGCAAGAGGTATCTCAGCTGATAGGATCGATTTCGATCTTTTATCCTACCAAACTTTTTTCAAAGGGACAATCGACGAAGATTGGCAGAATCTTCGCGATTGCGATCTGCTGGAACGAACGACCGAAAGTGAAATCCGATCAAACATTTTTTTAATCCGTCAAGAGTATCAGGTTCGATTTCGTGAGTACAAACCAAACCCCCTTTTTGAACTTAGACTCACCATTGCGAGCGATAAATACAAAAGTAAAGTTGTGGCAGTTATCGATCCAAAATCGGTTATTCCCCTCAAAAAAGGGATTCAACAATGGATCAAAGAGGAGATTCAACGCAAACAGCTCCGCCACGGATTACTCATTGGTTTATACGATCAGAATCTCGATCGTGAAATCAACCGACTCCTCCTCAAAATTCAAAAAGAGGGTTCACTAAAAGAGGTTTATCACCTTCCGATCGGAGAGTTTTTCCCTCCGGTTCCCCCTATCAACGATAAAATCATCCTCCATTTTAAGGAGTCTAAAGAATCCAAAAGTCTTATTGACGGGGTACAGCCCGGTGATTTGATTCTCGAATACGTTTTTCCTAAACACGGGCAAGACGGACGCGGATGCGACGGTGTTTTTATCCAAGTCCCAGAGCCTACGGTCAAATACGCCAGCTACATCGTCATCGATGAAGAGCGTATCCGAGCCGAAGAGGACAGCGAGAGCATCCGATTTTATGCCAAAGTCTCCGGATTTGTCGAGCGGAAAAAAGGGGTATTTACGATCTCTCAAGAGCTTCGAATCGAAAACGCAAGTTTTAAAAAAACCGGCTCCATCGAAACTGGACTGGACAAAGATATCTCCCTTAAGGTGAAACAAAACGTAGCCACCGAAGACTCCATCGGAACTGGGGTCAATATCGATGTCCAAAAGCTCGATGTAAGCGGAACCGTCGGGGGAAATGCCAAGATCCAAGCGTGTGAACTCACCATCGGCGCCCAAACCCATCGTGATTCCAAAATCAATGTCACCGAAACCGCCAATATCCATCTTCACCGCGGTAATCTCAAAGCCAAAGAGGCCAATATCCATATCCTCGAAACCGGCAAAATCGAAGCAGAAACTGTCCATATCCAAAAAATGGTAGGGGGAGAAGTCGTTGCCAAAACCGTTCATATCGACGTACTCTACTCCAACGCACGCATTACGGCTCTCGAATCGATCACTATCGGGACAATCGAGGGAGAGGGGAACAAAATCATCATCGATCCTGATAGTATCGATAGCTATCATGAAAAAATCTCCCAACTCGAAGCCCAAATTAAAGACAAAACCTCCTATATGCAAACGCAAAGTAAAGAGCTTATCGCCAAACAACTCTCTTTCAAAGAGAAAAACAGCCGGATCAAACAGATTCAAGAGCGGGTAATTCATACCAAAAAAAGCGGCAACAAACCGATGAAAGCCGATTTGGTACGTTTGCAGCAATACAAAAGCGAAGCCGAAGCGCTTAAAGAGTTTAAAGAGAGATTGGAAGGGTGCGAGAAATCTTTACACGAAATGAAAAACGATCTTAACAGACTCTACGAAGCCGATCTTCATGCGTCTATCGTTCACAACGGTATCTATAACGGCAAAAATCGGATCATCTTTATCGATCCAAAAAACCATCAAGAATACGGTATCACCCCAGAAGGAAAAGTGCATAAAATCACCCTTCAACAAGTGGGTGACGAGAAAAAGATTCTATTGGAAAACTAAAA
>JACXUE010000233.1 GCA_014764075.1 Sulfuricurvum sp. | reverse complement strand
CCAAAGCTAAAAAAGCCAAGCAGTTGGCTTTTTTAACGCTTTTCACCCATACAACCCCCTAAAGCTTGCCATATCTTTCGGATATGGGAGAAACTAGCCATATTGTCCTTGATTTCATCAAGTGGTAAGGTCAGTGATTAAAACCGCCTCGAAAAGCGATCCCCGCACCCAGTGCTGTAATCGCCCCTCCGATAAAAAGATAGGTCGGGGCGTATTGATAGATGATTCCCGCACCCAGTGCTCCGACAAATCCCCCTAACCCGTATGAGATACCGAAAAAAAACTGTTGAGAGAGGCGACGAGTTTGATAGAGAGAGAACAAAACACTGATGGCGGCGGTATGGAAAAGGGCAAAGCTAAAGGCGTGGAGGCTTTGAGACGCGAATAAAACACCCAAAGAATTGGGGAAGAGGGCTACTAACATCCATCGAAGAGCCGTTATGAAAGCGGTTAGCCACAGCAGAGCGTGGAGATTGCGCATAAGCAATTTACCCTGAAAGTAGAACATCAAAATTTCGGCAATAACCCCAAAACTCCATAGCCATACACTCATCTCCAGCGAAATGCCGTGATCGGTCGTATAGATTGTAAAAAAGTTATAAAATGGTCCAAAACTCACCTGCATCAGAAAAAATCCGATCCACAGAGGGATATGGTCTCGGATGGAAAATCGACACCCCTCATCTGAAGCTTTGCACTCATTGGTAGGTATATTCCCCTCTTTGAGTCCGATCAGCGCCCCGAAAAAGAGGGTTAAAAGTGCCATTGCGATTAAAAATCCGATACCGATATGGGGGGATGTGAGATAATTGACAAGTACGAGAGCAACGGCGATGAAGCCTATTGAGCCGAATAGACGTATTTTTCCATAGCGCTCTTTGCCGATCTGCTCCAGAGCGATGACTTCGATGTAGGGGAGAATGAGGGCGATGCCGATCCCAAAGAGGATATTGACCCCTAGCAGGGGCCAAAAATGCTCCAGTGCAGGGTAAAATCCGATCGCCCCTAGAGCCATAATCCCCAGAGCAGTAAAAAAAGTTTTTTGGCTGAGACGGAATCCTTTTAAAAAAAGAAAAGGGATCGCAAACCGCACCAGTGGAGCTGCGGCAAAAACGGTTCCGATGGCAGAGGGTTCATACCCAACCATCGAGAGGATTTTGGGGACAAAGATGATATGAACCCCAATCAGGGCAAAATAGAAAAAATAGAATAGGGCGATTAAAAGAGCCACGTTAGCCTTCGCAAATCACGGCAGTGCCGCTGATGAGATCGTGGAGGGAGCGGTTATCTTTACGTAAGAGACCGATAAAAAATCCTAC
>JACXUE010000232.1 GCA_014764075.1 Sulfuricurvum sp. | reverse complement strand
AATCTAACTCTAATTTTTTCCCTTTTAATTCCATCTCTATGATTCCTTTTATTTTTATCATAGCTGATTCTGGAATTTACAGAAATTATTTTACACTACCCGGTATTATATGTTGATATGTTCTCTTAAATGCTCAAATCCATTGGATTTGATGAATCCAACATCGGCGGAGATAGCCTCGAAATGCTTTTTGCCACAATCGATTTTGGCTTGTTCGGTGTTTCGCAAATCTTCGCTAAAAACGCTTCCTTTGCTCTCAACGACAAAATAGAGCCTCTCTTTATTGTCTTTTTCGATCAATACCGCCCAGTCGGGGTTGTATCCGCCCAATGGCGTGTTGATTTTAAACCATGATGGGAGCTTAGCGAAGAGTTTGACTTCATCGCTTTCGTTAAATGACCGTGCAAACCCTTTTTCGACATCGGAATCGTAGATGGTGTAATCGTAGATCGATTTTCCCTCACGGTTCTCAATCATGTTTTTATTCAGATAGCCATAGAGCTCTTTGTCCTCGAAACACTCTTGGGCATAGTAGAAATCATCCCCAATTTTTTCATACTTAATCCCATCAACAATGAAGACGCTCATCGTTTTCTTGATGATCTTGATCGCCCCGTTGATGAATTTTTGGGGGTTATTTTTGAAGCTCTCAAGCTTTTTGCTTTTGATGAGAATATCGACGATATCCTTGCGGGTTAGGTTTGTTTCGTTTTGGAGATAGGTAATGATATCGGGAAGCTCATAATCGATGATCTCGACATCGAGGCTCTTTTCACTAATACTATCGGTATCGATCTCTACCCCGACTTTGGTGATGCGGTTTTTGGCTTTGGAATAGAGATATTTGATTTTGCCCACAGTCAGCTCATCGGCGATTTTTCAGGCGCACTCTTCGACGAGCTTTTGGGCATCAAATTGGACATTGTAGGTCGTTTTGTATTTGATACGCTCCCACAACTCTCTAAAATCCTCACCTAACAATATCTCTTTGTTGAGGCTGACGACCCGTTTGTCATTAGCATTCTTGATGTTGAGATTACCCGCTATTTTTTTGATGACGCTGGTGATTTGATCGTGCAGATATTCAAATCCCAACGGGACTTGGAATGTGTTATTCCGTATATCAAGACGGAGGTTATCTTGGATTTTACCTTTGCCGTCGATGTATTTTTTGTCTTTGAGGTAATTATACAATAGCTCGCTATTATCGGCACCTAAATACTCAAATCCGCCATCCTCCTTTTCAAATGAGATATTGGCGAAATAGTGCTCTTGGATAACGCCGAATGTAATCCCGTCTTCTTTCTCGATCTCAGCTTGTAGCCCTTTGGCAAAATCCTCATAACTTTCATTTGCCATAA
>JACXUE010000231.1 GCA_014764075.1 Sulfuricurvum sp. | reverse complement strand
CGCCCCATTGGCTTTGACATTTTCGGCATTTTCGACGGTTTCGACCAGCAATCCCAGCTTTTTGTGAGATGCCATTTGGGAGCTTTTGGAAAGGGTTTCGATTTTTCTTTTAAACAAGAGTCCTGATACGAGGGCGACGATTAAAAAAAACAAGGCGATCATCCCCATCGTCCACCCTGCAATCATAATGATTACCACCAAAAAGAGGAACGAAAAAGGGAAATCGACGATGAGATACAAGGCAGCAGAAGCGATAAATGCACGAACCGCTCCATAGCCTTGGAGTTGTCCTGAGAGGGTTCCGATGCTTTTGGGCAGTGCATCGGCACGAATGTTTAAAAAGCGGTGGAAGATATCATGCGAATAGGCGATATCCATATTTTTGGCGGCATGATCGAGGATCGAGGATCGAGAGATCTTTAGGATCATTTCGAGGAATATAGCGATAAACACTCCAATACTAAGGGCGATCAGGGTCGATGACCCTTGTGTCGGGATAACACGATCGTACACCTGCATACTGTAAAAAGAGGTTCCCAATGCGAGGACATTGATACTAAAGGATGCGATGGCGGCATAGATGATGATCGGCTTTTGACGTTTGGCAATGTCGATAAACATCTGGGTTGCACTGGTTTTTGTTGTTTCGCTGCGGTTGTTTTTGATCGACGCAAAAAGGGTGCCGTGCGGAAAATACTCTCTATTAGAGACGCCATCCATCTGTTCGACACGCCATGTTCCATCGGATTGGAAAGCGACGATGATAGATAGCCCCTCGTTGGGAATTAATGCGAGGACGGGAAGTTCTTCGTGCTCGAGTGTTTCACTCCATGTAGGTGACTTTAGGTTGCAGCGGGAAAACAAGGCATCGATAAAATCCAAGAGAGGTTTTGTCTCATTGCTCTTGAGATGCGCTAGGAGCAAATCAAATTCGTTGAGCGAGGGGCGTGAGGATGCAAAATGCGAAAGCGAACACTCCATGCAGAGCCATTGCAGCTCCCTGCGTGCTTGATCGATGTCGTTAAATATCATGGTTGTTCTCCCACATTCAGAATTCCCCGCTTTAGAGCGAGTTGATAGGCTAAGATGGTATAGGCTGCTTCCATTTCGGCGAGGGATGTTTTGTATTGGGTCAGATCGCGTGAGGCGTTGACCAAATCGAGCCATTGTCGCTTTCCAGCAATAAAGAGTCGAGTATAGGAGTCGAACACTTTTTGCGCCGCTTGTATCGTATGTTTTTGTGTTGCAATACGATCGCGATAAGCGCGGTAGTTGCTGTATTCTTTGAGGGCACTATCGATGAGTTCTTTCGTTTTGCTCTGATATTCGTATTGGGATTGTAGAATTTTTGATTCGGCACTTTG
>JACXUE010000066.1 GCA_014764075.1 Sulfuricurvum sp. | reverse complement strand
GCAAGGAGTCACGCGAGCGTTCTTGGATCGCGGTATGCTCTTTTCAGAGAAACATCCCTGCGGGAGCGCTACGCTTGTTTTGCTACTTTTCGAGCACAAGAGAAAAGTAGAGTATCATTTATAGCTTCATTGCCTGAAAACACTCTTCTACAAAATCCTTTTCAGACTCTATCCTATACTTCTCCCCATTATAGTAAAACTCCAACGACTGTGCATGAAGCAACAACCGACTCGCTCCTGTATTGCGAATCCGCTCTCCCCCTCGAATCTCTTTATCGATATAGCGGTGTATGTTCTCGATACTTTGCCCGTAGACAGGGTCTCCGATGATTGGATGTTTCACGTGGAACAAATGAACCCGTATCTGATGAGTCCGTCCGGTGAGGGGAGAGGCTTTGATAAGTGTGATGTTATAATCAGGAAAATAGTGGATAGGGGTTATGAGAGTATGTGCCCTCTTCCCTCTAGTGTCGACTTTGACGACCATAGAGATTTTGAGGTCGGGATGATCGTTGCGCAACAAAGGTGCTTGGATATCGAGAGGCTCCGAGAGTTTGCCACGAATCATTGCTAAATAGTGTTTGGTTATTTGGCGGTTAGCGAATAACTGTTTTAACACCCCTTCGGATTGTTTGTGACGAGAAACTAAAACCAAACCACTCGTCTCCTGATCGATCCGGTGGGTAGCATTAGCGTCATTCCCAAACGCATGTTTGATCTCATCGTTCAGTGTATAGTAGGTTTCAAGGTTGTTAGGATGGACTCGCAAACCGCTAGGTTTGTCGTAAACCACAAAGTCGTTAGCGACAAACATCGGTTTTATTCCTTGGGGCTGCGGTTCAAAGTAGACCACTTCACATGCCCCTTCTACACTCCCAAATTGCTCATCCAGAATAACACCGTTTTGAGACACCCTCCCCCGTACGACATAACGCTGCGCATCTCTTCGAGAGATACCGAGTTCGTTCATGAGTAGTGTTATCGTCATTTGACGAATCGGTGAAAATAGGGTTTTGGTGATAAAAGGCATGTGTCTATTTCGCTTTCATCACATTAAAACATTGAGTGGCGAAATCCTCTTTTGAGATAATATGGTAGGGAATTTCGTTGTAGGTAAACTCTAGTGAATGAGCATGAAGCAAGAGACGTGATGCACCGGTGTTGGCAAAACGTTCCTCTAACGACATCTCACGATCCAAAAATCGGACGGCATCGTTTTCATCTTGACCGTAGATGGGATCACCGACAATTGGATGTTTCACGTGGAACAAATGAACCCGTATCTGATGTTGCCGACCCGTCAGGGGTGAAGCTTCGACGAGGGTCGTATCGGTATCGGGAAAATACTCTATGGGTGTGATTAAGGTACGAGACGCTTTCCCCTCGGGGTGAACTTTGACGATCATTCGGATAATCGAACTTTCATCTTCTCGGCGTAATAGAGGCTCCTCGATATCGAGAGGATCTTTAAGATGACCTTTAACCATCGCCAAATATTTTTTGGTGATCTGACGCTCTTCGAACATCATCTTTAAAACACGTTCACTAATTTTGTTTCGTGCTGCCAAAACCAACCCACTCGTCTCTTGATCGATACGGTGAGTGATGTTGGCCTCATGACCAAAACGGTGTTTGATCTCATCGTTGAGAGAGTATGGGGTATATCGGTTTTGGGGATGAACCAAAAGACCGCTTGGTTTGTCATAGACGGCAAACTCCTTTTCGATGAAGGTCGGTTCGAGTCCGAGGGTGAGAGGCTCAAAACAGATGAAATCAAAATCCCCCTTTTCGATGTATCCGGCATTGTTCGCCATCACTACTCCGTTTTGGCTGAGACGCCCTTTGGCGATCAGACGTTGCGCTTCGCTTTGAGAGATGCCTAATTCTTTCATCAAAAAAAGAAATGCTTTTTGGCGAGTCGAAGAGTGAAGACGCTTGGTGACAAAGGGCAATTTAATTCCTTTTTAGGGAGGGTTGGATAGACTTATATATACAGTGAAACATGTCCGTTCACCCTGAGCTTGTCGAAGGGCTAGTTCATGGTTCAACTAAGCTCACCATGAACGGTATAGATTAGTCTAAATATAATCCGCATTTTAGCATAGTTAAGGAAGTAGAGATGGTAGATCGTTACGCCAGAGAAGAGATGAAATCCAAATGGACGATGCAGGCAAAATATCAAGCGTGGCTCGATGTCGAAAAGGCGGTGGTTATCGCTTGGAATAAATTGGGACTGATTCCCGATGACGATGCCGAAAAAATTGTAAAAAACGCCGGATTCAGTGTTGAGCGGATCGATGAGATCGAAGCTATCACCAAACACGATTTGATAGCGTTTACGACATCGGTTTCTGAAACGCTTGGTGAGGAGAGCCGCTGGTTCCATTATGGGATGACCAGTTCCGATACGGTTGACACTGCTGTTGCTCTTCAAATGCGTGATTCGTTGGCATTGATTATCGAAGATGTTAAAATGGTTATGGCGTCGATCAAGGCGAGAGCAGAAGAACATAAGATGACGTTGATGGTCGGACGGAGTCACGGTATTCACGGTGAGCCGATTACGTTTGGTTTAGTGTTGGCGGTATGGTACGATGAGATGTCGCGCCACTTGGAAAACCTGCAACAAACGATGGAGGTGATCTCTGTCGGTCAAGTCTCAGGTGCGATGGGCAACTTTGCTCACGCGCCGTTAGAGCTTGAAGAGTATGCGTGTGAAGCGCTAGGACTCAAACCAGCACCGGCATCGAATCAAGTTATCCAACGTGATCGTTACGCGCGTCTTGCGTCAGCTTTGGCATTGATGGCCAGCTCGATCGAGAAATTTGCGGTTCAGGTTCGTCACTGGCAGCGTACCGAAGTGTATGAGTGTGAAGAGTTTTTTGCCAAAGGGCAAAAAGGTTCATCCGCTATGCCGCACAAACGTAATCCGATTTTGACTGAAAACATCACGGGACTTGCCCGTATGGTACGTGCGTATGTTCTCCCTGCGATGGAAAACGTCGCTTTATGGCATGAGCGTGACATCTCTCACAGCTCGACCGAGCGTTTCTGGTTGCCGGACAGTTTCATAACGGCTGATTTCATGCTCCACCGTTTTAACAGCGTTATCGCTAACCTCGTCGTCTATCCGGAAAATATGATGAAAAATCTAAACCTCACGGGTGGATTGGTTTTCTCACAACGTGTTTTACTTGAATTGCCTCTCAAAGGGGTGAGCCGTGAAGATGCCTACCGTATCGTTCAACGCAATGCCATGAAAGTATGGGAAGGGTTGCAACAAGGGAAAAGTGCGACCAACGAAAAAGGGGAATCTTTGTATCTTCAATATCTTCTCGAGGATGAAGAGCTTCGTAACTCTCTCAGTGAAGAGGCGATCCGTGAATGTTTCAATTATGAGTATTACACCAAAAACGTCGACAAAATTTTTGCGCGCGTTTTTAAATAATTTGGTTCAAAATTTGCTTTAGAATTTTGTATAAAAAGAGTTCTCAAAGCTGGAAAAATTTCTAAATTTTGAGGGTATAATACCCCTCTTATGTACATCAAGGAAACTGCTACATGTTAACTATCGTTAAGCGTAACGGCCGCCGAGAGCCGCTGGATATCACTAAAATTCAAAAATATACCTCCGCTGCGGTCAAAGGATTGACGAATGTATCGCAGAGCGAATTGGAAGTGGATGCGCAGATTCAGTTTCGTGACGGTATTACAAGTAATGAGATTCAGCAAACCCTGATTAAAACTGCCGTGGATAAAATCGATATCGATTCTCCGAATTGGACGTTTGTCGCCGCACGCCTTTTTCTCTACGATCTTTATCACCGTGTCAATGGATTTACTGGCTACGGTTCGTTGCAGAGCTATTTTGAGCGTGGAGAGGCTGAAGGGCGTATTTTGCTCGGATTGCGGGATAAATACGATTTGAGCGATTTGGATGCGTATATCGTCCCTGATCGTGATTTGGAGTTTAACTATCTCGGGGTTAAAACACTGTATGACCGCTATTTGATCAAAGATCGTAAAGGTGATCCGATCGAACTACCGCAACATATGTTTATGGCGGTAGCGATGTTTTTGGCGCAAAACGAGAGCGATCGTCAAGGATGGGCAAAAAAATTCTACGATATGATCTCCAAATTCGAAGTGATGATGGCGACCCCTACCCTCTCGAATGCCCGTACGACTCGTCATCAGCTAAGTTCGTGTTACATCGGATCTTCTCCCGATAACATCGAGGGGATTTTTGATGCCTACAAAGAGATGGCACTTCTCTCCAAATTCGGTGGCGGAATCGGCTGGGACTGGACAAAGGTGCGCGCGATGGGTTCATTCATTGACGGACACAAAAACGCCGCGGGGGGAACGGTACCTTTTCTCAAAATCACCAACGATATCGCGATTGCTGTCGATCAGCTCGGAACCCGCAAAGGGGCCATTGCCGTTTACCTCGAACCGTGGCACATGGATGTTAAAGATTTCTTAGATGTCAAGAAAAATTCAGGGGAAGAGCGCCGACGCGCACATGATCTCTTCCCTGCCCTATGGATCAACGATATATTCATGAAACGGGTTACGGAAGATGGCATCTGGACAATGTTCGATCCGTTCGATGCCAAAGAGCTCAGCGAGCTTTACGGTGCCGAATTCGAAGCGCGCTATCTCGAGCTCGAACAAGATCCGAATGTGGTCAAAGAACACACCAAAGCCAAAGATTTGTGGAAAAAAATCCTTACCAGTTATTTCGAGACCGGTAGTCCGTTCTTGTGTTTCAAAGACAGCGCCAACCGTGCCAATCCAAATGACCATTATGGAATTATTCGAAGTTCGAATTTGTGTACCGAAATCTTCCAAAACACACAGCCGAATCACTATTTGATCAAAATCAAATACGAAGACGGCACCTATGTCACGTTCGAAGAGGATGAGATCGTCAAAGTCGACAGCGGCATCGAAAAACCGGCGAACAAAATCACGGCTCTCGATTCGCTGGGTGGACGCCCTATTTATATCGTCGAAAAAGAGAAAATAGACGGTGCGACGGCGGTATGTAACCTTGCGTCCGTTAACCTTTCTCGTGTTCATACTAAAGAGGATATCGACCGTATCGTCCCTATCGCTATCCGCGCCCTCGATAACGTTATCGATCTTAACTTCTATCCGTTGGAAAAAGTAAAACGGACTAATATGCGCAGTCGAGCGATCGGTTTGGGGGTGATGGGTGAAGCGCAGATGCTTGCCGAGAATAAGATCGTATGGGGAAGCCAAGAACATTTTGACAAAGTGGACGAAGTGATGGAGGCGGTGAGCTACAATGCGATCAAAGCTTCATCCGATTTGGCGGTTGAAAAAGGGTCTTACGCGGAGTATGAAGGGTCTAAATGGAGCCGCGGAATCCTCCCGATGGATCACGCCACTCCCGAAGTGCTCAATCTGATCGATCGCGGCGGCTTGTTCGCTCCGAACTATGAGTGGGACGAATTGCGCGAAACAATCAAGCGCCAAGGGATGCGTAACGGTTATTTGATGGCGATTGCGCCGACATCATCGATCTCGATCCTTACCGGGACGACGCAGACGATCGAGCCGATCTATAAACGCAAATGGTTCGAAGAGAACCTCTCGGGGCTTATCCCCGTCGTTGCGCCGAAACTCAGTCCCGACACCTGGAGCTATTACACCCCTGCGTACGATCTCGATCAAACAATCCTTGTCAAAGCGGCGGCCATTCGCCAAAAATGGATCGATCAAGGGCAAAGTCTCAATATCTTTATTACTCTCGATAAAGCAAGCGGAAAATACCTCAACGATATCTACATGCTCGCATGGAAACTGGGGCTCAAATCAACCTACTATCTGCGCTCCCAATCGCCGGAGCAAAAACAAGATACGGCGGATCGCTCAATGGAGTGTGAAGGGTGCCAGTAAAGCCCCTGAGTGCTTCGACGCTCAAAAACCTACTAGAGCGTATCGACTTTGCCCGAGAGGGTGAAATTCGCTCCCTCACTCCCCTCTCCCCTACTTCCATAGAAATTCGTTTTAGTGTTCAGGACATCGCACGCGGGTATGATTGGATCGATGTGGTGTTTCGCATCGATGGTATCCATGATGCCAAACTTGTGAGCGACAATGTTTTGCGTGGTTTGGATATGTCCGAGGGGATTAAGGTGGAATTAACGCCTAGCGGTGCCGCGTTAGCGATAGGGAGTCACAGCGGACGGTGTGATGAAGCCCCGCTCTACATTCTCGGAGCCTCTATCGTATACGAAGAACTCCCTTTTAGCGGGTGATTAAACGTTCGTGGTGAGCCTGTCGAACCATGAACGTTCACCCTTCGATAGGCTCAGGTCGAAAGGAATTCAGTAATTTATTTACACAACTTTCGATCATCGTATAGACGTGCTCAAATCCCTCAAAACCATCAAAAAAGTATGGATCGGGGACATCCGCTCCGTTATGCCCATAATCTCCCAATTTGACCAGATTTTGACACCCTAGCGCTTTGAGATCGCGATAGTTGTTCTGATCCAATGCGACGATCAGATCAAAGGCTTTGAAATCGGCTTTTTTTACCTGTCGGGCACGCAGACGGGAAATATCGATGCCGTGGTTTTGTGCCACTGTAACGGAGTGTTTGCATGGCGCTTCCCCCGCATGCCAGCTCCCTGTCCCAGCTGAATCGACGGTGATACTATGACCCCCTTCTTCTATCAGTTTACGTGCTACCCCCTCGGCGATAGGTGAACGGCAGATATTGCCCAGACAAACGAAGAGGATCGATTTCATTTTAATCCCAACACTAATTTGATCATTGCATCGATCTGCACCATCTCTTCACTACTAAGAGTTCCTAAGATATCAGAAGTGATACGGGCGTTATCAACGGCGCGAATCTGATCGATAATGGCATCTGAATCGTGCTGAAGCAAGGATCGCGCAGCGATTCGATACCGCAACGGATACGCGTCATCGATAAGTTGTGTCGAGAGAGGGATGATGATTGATGATGGGTGAGAGACAGCGTTTAGTAGATTGCTTTGGACAATGACAACGGGGCGAACTTTGCCTATTTCTAATCCCTTTTTAGGATTGAGATTGGCTAAAACGATCTCTCCGCGTTTCATACAAGACTATCTTCCAGTGTAGCGTCGAATTCGCGATTGATTT
>JACXUE010000065.1 GCA_014764075.1 Sulfuricurvum sp. | reverse complement strand
AATGCCGATGAAGCGAACGGCACTATCGCTGATTTTACTGATATTATCGGCTCAAGCGGAGAGCCAAATTAGAAATGACAAAGTTGAGACTGATTCAATCGGGCGGGATGCTAAACCGTTTTTGGTTATCCCAAAACCTGCCCCTATCGCTTCTAAAGAGGTTTGTCTGGAAAAAACAGTTCAGATTGAAGAGTCTAAAAGTAAAACCCAAAAAATCGTTCATAATATTAGAAATGTTAAAGACAAACTGTTGGCGCGAGCCAAAGATTTCCTCGGGATACCCTATGGTTTCGGTAGTCGAGACGGCGAACGGACAGATTGTTCTGGCTTTACACAGCAGGTGTATCGCCAATTCGGCGTCTCCCTTCCACGCAGTGCTGCTAAACAGGCACAGCTGGGGGAAGAGGTGAGCAAGGATGATCTGCAAATTGGCGATCTACTCTTTTATCGCACCTACAAATCCGATCCGTCGCATGTCGCTATTTATGCTGGTGACGGACAAATGATTCATGCCTCTTTTGCAAACAAAAAAGTACAATTCGATTCGATTAATAAAGCCTATTACAAACAACGCTTTATGTATGCAAAACGTCTTGCACTCAACGATCCTGATTATGACAAGTAAAACCGATGTCGGCACTCTATTCCACTCTTGATTCTCATTGGCTTTGGAAAGAGATCTATACCAAACTCGATCTCTCTTCGCCGGCATACCAATATTGGAATACCACACGCCATATCAAACTCAACCGCTACGTTTTCCTCGAAAAAAACACCCTTCCCGATCGTTACGCCTATATCCAAGAAGATTTAACCGATCTCAGCGGATATTTGCCGACCCAATACGCCGCAACCCAACTGGGGATCGATAGCCATATTTTTAGCTACAAAAAAATGCGTTTGCACAATCAATTTGAGTATAAATTTGTTAATGAGATCAAATTTGTCAATCTCAAGCGGTTTTTTCTCGAAAACGGGATCAAAATCGGCAAAAAAAGTTACGTCTATATGGGACGTTTGGATGAGTTGATTATTACAGCCGATTCACGCTTTTACCGAATTGATAATAATTACGGAGTCGTCGTTTACGATTGACGTTTCGCCCAGCGCGAAAAAAATCGCGACGGTGATAAAGCCGGATTCAACGCTTTTCCCTCCACTAAAAAATCGCTCAAACGCTTTGCCAAATAGGGAGCTAGGACAAATCCGTATCCCCCCGAACCGTTGATCATCGTCACATTCGGATAGTAGATATACTCCGATGGATCGACTCGCTCACCGTGTCTAATATGGGGGTATTGTGTCAATGTCGCATCCGCATCGACCAATCTCCCCAATATCGGAAGATAGTCATTTGACCCCGAACGCAATCCCATGTAATCGTTGAGAATATTAATATTGTTTAATTTTAATGTTTTATTGGCTTTTTCGAGCAGTTGTCCTCTCCCCTGCTCCACATCATAGCGCTCTCCGCTAAAGGGGGAATAATGGACATTATGGGTTGCTCCGATGGCAACTATTCCACCTTTTAACGTCGGTGAGATCGAGACATGATGGTGGAAGATACAGGGGATGTGGTTAGAGGTCTCGATATCGATCCGATGCCCCCAAATACCTCGTATTCCGACGTAATCGATAGGTAGAAGTTTAGGAAAGGCACCTATGGTGAGGACGAGGTGTTTAGCTTGCAGTTCACCGACGTACCATACTCCCTCGTTGTGCATTAACTCTTTAACCTTGAGAGGATAAAAATCGATCCCCTCCGCCATGGCATTACACACCCCTTGCGCGTCAACGACGGCACCGATGTCAAAATAGATAGAAGAGGCATTTAGTGCATCGTCACTCAAAAGAGTTTGTATGGTGCGGGGGATCGTGGAGTGTTTTAGGTGAGTTTCGTGTTTGAACGCGTCGACTTTTTCACTCTCTTTGGGGCTGTTGGCAATATGCAGAAGGGGTTTTGTGAGGATAAATTGGGGGAAACGGGTTGTGTAAAATGTGAGAGCCTCAGCGTGGGCTTGGCTCATAATCTCTTTGAGTTCTCCGGCTTTGGAAATTTTAGGGGAGATAAACGCCCCCGCCGCACCGCTACCGCCCGATGCGATACCGTCTTGATCGATCAGGGCGACCTTTAGACCCGCTTGCGCGAGAGTATAGGCGCTACAACAGCCGTTTATCCCTGCACCGATGATGATGACATCATAGGGTGATGTTTTTAATGTCGGCAATCGAATAAATCTCGGCGTAGATCATCCCGACCAACGCTTTGCGGTTGGCACGGACGCTCAAATCTTCGGCATTGACCATAACATTGTCGAAGAAGTTGTCCAATGGAGCTTTAAGGGCAAACAACGCATCCAAACGCTCTTCGAGGCTCTCGTAATCCGCGTTGATAGCCGCTTTTGCCGATGCGTAGAGATTACGCTCCGCATCGTTTTCAAAGAGTGATTCGTTGACACTGAAACCTTTATCCATCGCTTCGTCTTTGAGGATGTTACTGACCCGTTTAAAGGTGGAGAACGCTTCAACAAACGAATCGGAGGCAGCAATTGTGGCAACGGCGCGGATTTTACGGTCGATCTCGAGAACGTCGAGTTCAACGTTGGCATCTTTGGCAACAACCGATTGGATAATCGATGGGTTCACACCGACATAGGCACCCGCAAGACGCTCGATAATAAATGTTTCGATATTTTTCTTATACTCTTTGCCTTGCGGATAGAGGCTTGAGAGCTGATCGATCAAGCTAGAGAAATTGAGTGGAATTTGGTGCGCTACGGCGATTTTGATGATTCCGTTGACGGCGCGACGAAGGGCGAACGGATCGCGAGAACCGGTCGGGATTTCGCCGATACTGAACATACCGATGAGGGTATCGACTTTCATCGACATGGCAACGATGGCGCTAAGCATCGTCGATGGGAGTGCACTCTCCTCACCCGTAGGGAGATACTGCTCTTTGATGGCGGTAGCGACGTCGGCGGATTCACCAAGTGCTAATGCGTAGTAGTATCCCATAAGTCCCTGAAGCTCAGTAAACTCATAAACCATCTCAGACATGAGATCGGCTTTTGCCAAACTTATGGCACGATTCAGATCGGATGGATTAATATTATCATATATGAGATTAGCGATGGTGGTTGCGACCACTTTTTCCCGCTCGATTTTTTCCGCCAACGTCCCCAAACCGTTCATAAAGACCACTTTTTCCAATCCCGCCGTACTGAGTCCCTTTTTGAGGTCGTTGCGGTAGAAAAAGAGTGCATCGGAGAGACGCGGACGAAGAACCCGCTCATTCCCCTCGATCACTTTGCTAAAATCTTCGCACAGGGCGTTAGAGACCACGACGAACGCATTGATGAGTTTCCCATTTTTAAATACCGGAAAATAGCGTTGGTGCTCTTTCATCGAGGTGATGATAACCTCGGGAGGAAGTTCGAGGAAATTTTCATCAAACTTTCCAAGTAACGGTGTCGGATGTTCGGTGATGGCGACGACTTCATCAAGCAAATCTTGATCAACTTCGATAGTAATACCATGCTCTCTTTCCAAAGAGGCAAAAGCGTTTAAAATCGATTGGCGGCGGCTATCGGGATAGAGATCGACGGAGCCCTCTTTGAGGAGATCAAAATAGTGATGGATAGAGTCGACTTTTTTCGCTCCAAAATGGCTAATACGGTGAACATAGGTTTCACAAGAAGAACGGACACCGAAAAGTTCCATATCAACCAAATCATCCCCAAGAGTTACGTTGACCCAGCGGATAGGTCGGATGAAGCTCTCTTGATTCGATCCCCAGCGCATCGATTTGCCAAAACTGAGGCTTTTGATCCACGTTTCGATCATCTCCCCTAAAATCTCTGAACTGTTCCGTCCGGGGATATTTTGGCTGAAGTAGAGAACCTCTTTTCCCCCTTTTTCGGCACGGGAGATTTGATCAAACTCGACACCGCATTTTTTAGCGAAACCCAGCGCGGCAGGTGTCGGGACTCCGTCTTTGATCGCGATCTCTACGGGTGCGCCGTAGAACTCTTCGACACGGTCATCTTGACGTGTTTTGAACTCGCGGTGCCACAATACCAAACGGCGCGGCGTATAGTAAAATTCGAACTCCCCCAAAAGGGCATTTTTTTCAAGAACTGCTGCCCATTTTTTCTCGATTTCACTCAATTCTTTGAGCAAGGGAACTGCCGGAAGCTCTTCAACACCGATTTCAATCAAAAGAGGTTTTAACATTTATATCCTTTTACCAATACTATTCAATAATCTTTGAAAAATAGTCCCATTTATCGGGATTTTTGAGAAACGAATTGTACCCAATCGAAGTGTAAATTCTGAAATGCTCTCCATCTTTTATAACAAGACCGCCAAAAATATTTTTTCCTTTACGATTTTCTTCGTCAATGTAGTTTTGTAGGGCATCGCTCTTTAAAGAATTATCTTTCTCTTGATACCCTGCGGCTTTTGTATCAAAAAGTCCTATACGTCCATCAGAAAAAGCAACGATAAAATCGGGCTGAAATGTTTTATCTACTCCGTATTTAATACCGAAATTGAGAGCCATATGTTCACTTCCGTTTTGCCACCACCAAAGAATTTTTTGTTTTTCTAAATAATCGATGAAATCGTGCTCAACTTGACTATCAAAACTTAGATAGCACGGTTCGTATAAGCTCAAAGCATAATCATATTTTGTATGGGTGTTGGGGTTATATCGTCTTTCAGCTGCAATTTCCCAAACATCATTCCAAACTTCTATTTCTTGAATTTTTTTAGCAATCTCTTCTTCTTTAGTCGGCTTATACGCTTTGATCGTCTGATCAATCAATTCGGCAAAAACTCGTCGATTACGCAATACAATGGTCATGATTTTGATTTGATTATCACCTTCAAAAATACTCATATTAAGATAATATTTAAACCATGCGTAGATAGCATTTTCAACAATTCCCATGGAGCGCTTAGGGGCATAACCATTCAGATTTTCACGAATGACATCATCAAATAGATAGTCAATATCCCCTTCATCATAACGTGCACGCAAAATATTATCCGCTGTTACGCTATGGTGGTCAAGATAATCAAAGATTTCAGCTTTGATTTTAGTATCGAACATAATATCATCTGTTACCCCCTCGACATCCATATCGATTTTTTGAGAGATGATTTTTTTATTCGTATCCAATATCTCATAATCGCTTAATCCGAAATAGTTGTTGAAAGTTCCAATCAAAACATCTTCGATACTGCTGGTAATGTCACCGTAATCGATCCGATTACGATAATAGGATCGCAGTTTTAACTCTCCGTATATCTCTTTACGCGTTGATAATAAACTTTTGATAATATTGGGATTTGAGACCTCTTTAGCAATATCAAACGTTACCGTATTGACATACACGTAGGCTTTATTAAGAACATCGTTTTCATAGTGTTGACCTTCTGGCATACGAAGTATGCGCCCGACCGTTTGGATATTAAACGTTAGACTCTTTACTTCTCTAAAACGAACCAGTATTTGTGCTCTCGGGCAGTCCCAGCCCGTACCGATCGCTTGTTTAAAAATCAAGTACTCAACTTCATTATCATTGCGGTGTAAAAGTTCCAGATTGATTTTTTCTTCACTGAGCCAAATGGCTAATTTTCCGTTATCGGTCGTAATATTGAATCCCGCTAAAAAAGCCTGAACCGATTCGAGTTTTGCTTCCCCTTTGTCACCGCTTGGAAGTTGTATCAGCACCATCGGATTGACGTTGAGCTCGGATGCTTTGTATAGATTAGCTAATTCCAACCGTTTTGAATACGCTGCTTTTAAGATCATCTCCTCTGAGGAAACTTCATCATCGTCGAATTTTAAAAGTCCGTCATTGATAATGATCTCTTTTTTGATCATCCCCTCTTCAATGACATCTTCAGCATTGACTTTGACCCGTTCGTCGTATTCATTTTCACTGATTACGGGGGTAGCACTCATTTCAATCGTGAGATCGGCTTTGATGATTTTATCACGAAGCTCCAATGCTCGCTCACCCGTCGAATTGGTATGGCTCTCATCGATGATGAGGATAATTTTTCCCTGTTCTCGTGTATTGGCAAGCACTTCGCGGAAATTCCACGTTTCGCTGTCTCTCATCAGAGAATTTTTCCATTCTCCCGTTTTGGCGTCTTTTTGGTTTAGTTTATCCCAGTTTACAACGACCACTTCGTTTTTCTCGATCGCCTCTTTATGTCCAAAAAACTCCTCTTCGAGGAGATGAACAACAGGGAAATATCCAAACTCTCGCTTAAGACTCCGATAGCTTTGTTCATGCAATTTACCGCTTCCGATACTGATCCATAAAAAGCACAGATCCAAATCTTCCCGTTCGCTGATCAGCTCTTCGATAAAGGCACTCATCATGAATGTTTTTCCGCTACCTGTAGGGGATTGGAATACAATCGTTTTTTTCGCTTTTTTTGAATCTAATAACTCTTTGGCGTAGTTGGTCAGTTTTTCTACCGCTTTTTCTTGATAGCGTTTCAGTGTTTTCGTTGCCATTGGGTCATCCTATAAACGTGTCGATGAGATTTTGAATATGTCGATAAAAATTTTCGACTTGTTTGTAGTCGTATTCGTCGTGATCGCCATGCGCAGCGTGATTACCGATAGCGATGTAGGTTTTGTTCTCTTCCCAAAGCACTTTGGTAAAAATCTCCCGTTGTTTGAGATGATCGTTTAGTCTGGAGAGTTCACTAAATTCGGTGATATTTATCCCATGCGATGAAGCGATCTTCTCGATTGTTTTTTCGAGAATTACTCGAAGAAGCCGCGCTCCGTCGTCTTTGTCTTTTTCCTCAAAAACTCTTTTTCGTGCTTTATCAAAATCGAGATAGAGCATCTCGGGATTCATCGGGATATTAAGTTTAACTAGCCGCTTATACACATCGAGGATTTTTTCGCACAACGATCTACTCTCGTCATTGGAGAGGAAAATTTTGTACTCTTTGGTCTCTTTGACAAGATTATAAATGTTTTCTTTGACACAAAGCATTTCAATACATTCACGGGTTAATTGGTTTTTGAGTGATTTGATACTTTTGCTTTTTTTGAGGAGCGAGGTTTTGAAATAACGGAGATTGCCACCCAACCCATTAACTGTGTCACCATCACCTTTTTTTTGATATCCTTGAATCACTTTTTGAAGCCTAGGATAGGTGACGTTTTCGCAAATACCGTTTTCGTTATTCGTACAAAGGATAAAACGGCGATTTCCGCCGTCTTGAGCATTGAGGTCTAATACGGCGTGACCCGTAGTACCTGTTCCTGCCATAAAATCTAAAATAAGAGCATTTTTATTATTAATTATTTTTAATAAATAAGAAACCAATGAAACTGGTTTTGGAAAACTAAAAACTTTTGATCCAAAAATATCAATGAGATTTTTATTCCCATCTTGCGACATTCCAATTTCTTTGGGTAAAAAAGTAGAAATCGCTTTAATTGCTTCGGTCGACCCATATTTTTTTAAAGCTTTAGCTTTATCTTCACTTTCAAACACACGATAAGCTGGTATTGATATTTTTAAAAACTCGTAATCATCGGGAAAGACTATTTTATTTTTTTTATAATATTCTTGAAATGTGTCTTTAGATACACCCCATGTTCTCTTTGGATTAAACGGATAAACTTTGCCAGTTTTTGGATTTATCATTGAGAAAGCTGAATTTGGACGTTCTTCTGCGCTTCTTTGAGTTGTTAAATCCGATAATCGCCACCCATCGTTAGGAAAATCGTCTGTACGATAATATTTGCGTTCATGTGTTATACCTGCTAAAAATTTCTCTCTTGCATAACATAATATCCACTCATAGTCTTGTGAAATTCCAAAGGGGACATCACTTTTAGCACTTCGCTTTTTCCAAGGAAAAATTGCGACGTAAGACTCTTCTCCAAAAATTTTGTCACATAACAATTTTAACTGGGCCATCTCATTATCATCGATTGAGATAAATATTGCCCCTGTCGCTTTCAATAAATCTTTTGCTAGATTGAGCCGCTTTTCCATAAAATTTAGCCATTTACTATGGCGGTATTTGTCCTCTTTATCAACATAACGATCATTGTAAATAAAATCTTTGTTTCCGGT
>JACXUE010000064.1 GCA_014764075.1 Sulfuricurvum sp. | reverse complement strand
CAGCTTCCGAAATTTGAAGAGGATCTCTTCAAAGTCGAAGAGGAAGAGCTCTTTTTAATCCCGACGGCGGAAGTGCCGCTTACCAACCTCTTCCAAAACGAAATTTTGAGTGCCAACGAATTGCCGATCAAAATGACGGGATACACATCTTGTTTTCGTAAAGAGGCGGGAAGCGGCGGGCGCGACGTACGCGGTATGATCCGTCAGCATCAGTTTCACAAAGTGGAACTCGTCGCCATCACCACTCAAGATCAAAGCGACGTGGTATTTGATGAGATGGTTGCGTGTGCCTCCGATCTCCTCGCCGCCCTTGGGCTTCCTCACCGTCTTGTCACTCTCTGTACGGGAGATTTGGGATTTGGTGCGGCGCGTACCGTCGATCTTGAAGTATGGCTTCCAGGGCAAAATACCTATCGTGAGATTAGTTCGGTCTCTAACACAAGAGATTTCCAAGCCCGTCGTGCAAAAATCCGCTACAAAGAAGAGGGGAAAAATGTCCTCGCTCATACCCTAAACGGTTCAAGTTTAGCCGTCGGACGGACGATGATAGCTATTATGGAAAATTTCCAACAAGAAGACGGCTCGATTACCATTCCGACCGTTTTGCACAAGTACCTCTAAAAAGGCTAAAGAGAGCTTATGGCTGACGTTCAAGAAGAGATTATCGTTATCGAAGAGGCCGATGCGGCCGGAGTTGAATCCACCTCTTCAGCCCAAGGAGAACCTTCCGATCAGCCTGACTCCTCCAACAAAAAGAAAAAAATGATTTTAATCGGCGGGGCAGTTGCCTTGCTACTGGTGATCGGAGGGAGCAGCTGGGTTCTCTTTTTTAACTCAGCCAATAAAGAACCCTCCAAGCCTCTCGATGCACCCATAGCCAAAAAAATCAAAGATTCCGGCGAAGGGGTAATCGAACCAAGCGCTTTGGAAAATATGATTGAGCGCGCCAATCATCTCTACACAAACGGCAATCAAGCCGAAGCGCTCAAGCTGTATGAGAAAATCGCCCTATACTCCGAAGCGATCAGCCAATACAACCTTGGTGTCGTCCAACTCAAAGAGGGGGATTACCAAGCGGCATTGGAAAGCTTCAAACGCTCCATCGATAATAGTGAAAATCGATGCGTCAGTGCGATCAATGCAGCAATATGTTGTTTAAATCTCAAACGTGAAAAAGATTTCAACCATTACATTGACATGGCTCAACAATACCTCCCCCAAGAGGTCAATTCACCGATGTATTCGTACTACTACGCTCTCATCAATTATTATAAAGGAAACTACCTTGAAGCTCTAAGCGCCCTCAAGCATCCGACAACTGATGAATACCTCTCTACCCAAAATGCCCTCAGGGCAAAAATCGGTGCAATGTTTGGAGGTTTTGATGAGGCAATCGGCGCATTGGAAAATCCAATGCAAGAAGAGGATGCCTTTAGTCTTGGTCTCATGTATGCCAATATCGGTGATTTAACCCTCGCCAAAAAATATTTGGGCGATGCGATGCTCCAAAACGACAAACCGATTCAAGAGCAATTAGCATTGGCTTTTGTTTATCTAAAATCGGGAAAGCAGGAGGATGCGGGTGTATTGATCAAAAACACAACCGATACCTACCCTAACGAAGTTTACACCCCTTATCCGATTGAAGTCTTTCTCAAATCATCCCTTTTTGAGCCCGATGATGTTCAACGAAACTATCGTGATCGAAAACAAAACAACCGTCCAAAAATTTATCAAAGCCTATTTTATTTTGCCCCGTATAAAATTTTTAATGCCGATCAAACCATCAGTTATATTCGCAAAGGAAATGCCAATATCTACATCGATGATATCACCAGTGCCAAAGAGTATCTTCAAAAAAGTAGCCGCGCCTCCAGCGTCGATTACGGTCTTGCTTTGGCGATCCAAAAAGCTCTCAAATTTCGACTTCACGATGCCAACAAAGAGCTAGAAAACCTGCTCCAAAAAAATCCTCAACACTCTATTTTGCACTACAATCTTGGTTTGACCTATGCCCAACTGGGAAATATCTCAAAAGCATACGACCATTTTTTACGCTCTTACCATCTCGATGCCAACAACTATATGTCCGGCATTTTTGCCGTCATGAGTTCCGAGATGATCGGAAAAAGCAATCCAAAACTGAGTTCTATCCTCAAAGACAACTTGGCAAAAGAGCCTGAAAAAGAGGAGTTTGAGCTTTATCGTGCGATGATGGATGTCACCCAAAACAATCTTCTAGGGGCTTCAAAATGGCTCGATAATACTTACAAGGAGAGACCGCTTTATCTAGCGCTTACAATCGAAATAGCTAAAGAGATGGGTAAAAATGAGACCGCATTCAAAGCCTCAGAACATCTTGCAACACTACAGCCCAATGATATCATCCCCCATTTGATGGTAATCGAGACCCGCTATAACGATCAAAAAACCAAAGCGTTTGCTTCTTCTGCAATGAATTATCTCAAAAAACAGACTTTTCATTATAACGATCTCTATTTTGGTCCACAACTCACCCGCGATCGGATGATTTTAATGGCAATGATGACTGGTCAACTCACCCCCCTCATCAAACGCCTTGAAACAACACTTCAAACGACAACCGATCACACCGCAGATTTAATGGGGGCACTAGCACAAGCCTATTTCTATAACCAAGAGTTTGAAAAATCGTATGTACTCTACAATCAATTGATTGATACCCATAAAATTCGTGACGAGCATACCCTTTTTATGGGGGCTTGTGCCTCTATAGGATCCAAGCACTACGAAAATGCAATCGCATTGCTCGAACTCTCCAAGCTTAAAAATCCAAGCTTTCTAGAGAGCCGTTACGCTCTCTCACTTTTATACATGCAAGTACGAAACAACCCTGGAGCCGTCATTCAACTCCAAAAAATGGGGAACACAGGGTTTGTTTCACAGTACTTTGATTTTAGAATCGATACCGACAAACTCGCCAACGAGCCCCAAAAATATCACGCCTTGTAAAAAAGGCGACGAATCATATAGAATGAAGCGCGTAGAGGGCCATAGAGCAGATACCCTGCCGCCAAAATCGCCATCCCCTCTATCGGATAGATAAAAACCCCCATCGCAACAATGATAAAACCGATCAGAAAACGGATGAAGTGGAATGTTTTGAAGTTTATTTTCTTAAAACTCGGATAGCGAATATTACTTACCATCAATATGGCTAAAACAAGGGCAAAGGGTAGAATAAAGAGTTTGTACTCTTCAAAACCTCTGTAGTGTTCAAAAAGCAATATCGCAATGGCTATCATAATGGCGGCCGTAGGGATAGGAAGTCCGATAAACACACTCGGTTCGATTCGAGCCGTCGTCACATTAAAACGGGCGAGCCTTACCGCACCGAAAATGATAAACAAAGCACTCACAACGATACCGATCCGTCCGTACACCTCACCGATATAAAGGTAAAGAATAAGCGACGGTGCCACACCGAAAGCGACAATGTCGGCCAGTGAATCGAACTCTACACCGAAATGGCTTGCGGTGTTAGTCAAACGAGCAACCCGACCGTCCAAACCATCAAAGATTAGTGCTAGGAAAATAAACCACGGAGCGGTATCGAACGATCCCTTTAAAGCGAGGGCAATCGCGTAAAAACCTGAAAAAATAGAGGCTGCAGTAAAAAAGGTGGGGAGAAGATAGGCGATAGGAGGGGGAGATTGACGCATCATAATTACGCGGCGTTCAAATACCCGACAACACTCTCGCCTGCACAAACCGATGAGCCGGCATTGACCAAGATACGTGTCTTTTCCGGTAGATAGATAACGGTTCTCCCTTTCGCCAAAAATCCATAGCGGGAACCCTCTCTAAACTTTTGCCCTTTCTCAAGTTCGATACCGATAGGAAAACAACTTTGTTCACTCAAATGTTCAATAAAAATCTCATCACCGTTATTGGAGCGAAAAGAGATGACCGCTTTTTCGTTCAACGTCTCTGAGAGAGGATTATAAAGAGGAAGGGTGGCACCATGACGGATTTTAAACTCTTCAACACTCCCATCAAAAGGTGAACGAAGCATCGAAACATCCCAAAGAGAGTTCATAATGCTCACCTTTGACATTTTTTGATCCTCAACAACAACCTCTTCCACCGACAGGACAACCCCATCGACATTGCTCATAACTCGACCGGTTTGGATTTCGGTCGAGTTGCGTTCAGGGTTACGGAAAATAGTCAAAACCGCTAATAACAATGCACCAAAAATAAATTGAAACAGATGGAGCCCCGTCATCGTAAAAAAAATAAAAAGGGTGGCCAAAACAGCACTGGGAAGCCATCCTCGCGATGAAAGGATGAAGGTATCATTTTGAACACTCATTTGTACTCCTTTTTATTTGTCAATGGTAATTTTAGGACTTCATGGAATCTCTTTACGAGGCTCTAATTTGGTCTCAATATTGTTTTCGATCTCGAACGCTTCGATAATCTCACGAACTTGTTCTCCCGTGATGTTCTCCTTGGCATACAAGAGTTC
The DNA here is from genome assembly GCA_014764075.1 of Sulfuricurvum sp. Classification (GTDB taxonomy): domain Bacteria; phylum Campylobacterota; class Campylobacteria; order Campylobacterales; family Sulfurimonadaceae; genus Sulfuricurvum. Next base: position 2,700 of record JACXUE010000064.1, on the reverse strand, counting down.
AACGATTTTTTCAATCGCATCACGATATTCTTCCAAACGATTTTTGACAGCCATATAACGTTCAGATAATGTCGATTTGATGAAATTATCCATCTCCTCGGCCATTTTATCACTGTACTCTTTTGCCTGCGTCATACCGCCGCCCAAAAATGAACTTCGCTGTTTTTCGAGAACCATCAGCCCCGCAACATCACTCATACCGTACATCTGCACCATCGCTTTGAGGATATCGGTAGTTCGTTCCAAATCGTTTGCCGCTCCGGTAGAGATCTCTCCGATAAATACCTCTTCTGCCGCACGCCCGCCGAGCAATACATCAATCTCAGCTATCAGCTCATGCCGCTGCATCAGATACTTGTTTTCCTCTGGGGTATTGAGGGTGTACCCCAGTGCCGCAAGTCCACGGGGAACGATCGAAACTTTGGAGACCTTTTTGGCTCCTTTGGTCGTCTCGGCAATGAGCGCATGACCACTCTCATGATAGGCGACGATCTTTTTTTCTTTTTCATCGATACGGCGGCTCTTTTTAGAAAGACCTGCGATCGCCCGTTCAACCGCTTCTCGCAGATCGGCCTGCTTGACCGTCTTTTGGCTTTTTCGTCCCGCGAGCAATGCCGCTTCGTTGACGATATTGGCGAGATCGGCACCTGCTAGACCAGCTGTGAGGCGGGCGATCTCTTCAAGATCGACATCGCCATCTTGTTTCACCCCTTTGACATGGACATTGAGAATATCGATACGTCCCTGATAATCGGGCTTATCAACCAATACTTGACGGTCAAACCGTCCCGGACGCAACAATGCCGGATCGAGAATTTCAGGACGGTTTGTCGCTGCTAAAATAATAATCGGGGTATCGGTGCCGAATCCGTCCATCTCGGCGAGGAGCTGGTTAAGAGTTTGTTCCCGCTCATCATTCCCCCCCATAACTCCTCCGGCGGCGCGGCTTTTACCGATCGCATCGATCTCATCGATAAAGATGATCGAAGGAGCATCTTTTTTGGCTTGCTCAAACAAATCACGTACCCGCGCGGCACCCACGCCGACGAACATCTCGATAAAACTTGAACCCGATACTGAGAAAAACGGTACTTCCGCTTCACCCGCTACCGCTTTGGCTAACAACGTTTTACCCGTCCCCGGACTTCCGACAAGCAAAACCCCTTTTGGAATTTTCGCGCCGAGTTCAACATAACGATCGGGGTGTTTGAGGAAATCGACAATTTCAAGAACCTCTTCTTTAGCCTCTTGAGCACCTGCAACGTCATCAAATTTGGTTTTCGGTTTTTCAGAATTGACCAACTTTTTAGAGTTTCCCATCCCTAAAATTCCACTCCCCATACTTCGCTGCATCCGCCCGGCAAAAAATATCCAAATCGCAATGATAATCAAAAACGGAAACAACCACCCGAACATTTCGGTAAACCAGTTGCTCTCACTGAACCCGACATAGTTTATCCCCTTTTCATCCAACAAAGGGATCAACGTAGCGTCATTACCGACGATTCGAGTCGTATAGGCAACTTTGCCGCTTCCGTCATTTCCGATAGCTCGGATATACGTTTGCCCGATAGAAACTTTTTCCACCTGTTTGTTTTGAATCAATTTTTTCAAATCGGCATAACTGATCTCTTGGGTTCGCGTCACATTTTGACCATTAACCTTGGCGCTTAACTCATTTTCATCTCCTATCAGCGCTTTGAACAATATAATAATGACGACTGAAAAAAGTGCGAAGGCAAGGAGAGGGTTTTTATTAAAAAAATTACCGTTTTTATCCAGATTCGGATTCGATTCGTTTTGAGACATTTAAAGTTTCCCTTTTGACGTAACTACCAAAGTTACCCATTCATTTTCGACGATGCGTTCGGTGAGTTCAAGCGTTTTGTACGCACGCAGAACTTTATCTTCATATTTGTCCATAATCCCTGAGAGGATCAAAGTTCCCCCCTCGCGTAACCGTTTTTTAAGATCACCGGCAATAAAAACCAATACATCGGCAACGATATTGGCAATGATCACATCGTATTGTTCATTACTCTCTTGGACAGAACCTTCCCAAAGATGGCGATAGGCGATGTTGTTTTGAGACGCATTGGCTACAGCGTTTTTAACAGAGAGCGGATCGGTATCGCACGCATCGACAATTGCCCCCTTTTTGATTGCGGCAATAGCTAAAATCCCGCTTCCGCAACCGACATCCATCACCTCATCACCCTCTTTAACATATTTTGCCACAGCACGAAGGCATGACGCCGTTGTAGGGTGATGTCCGGTGCCGAATGCCAATGCCGGATCGATAGCGATGTTCAACATCCCCTCACGCGGCTCATGCCATGTCGGATGGATATAAAAAGGGTCAATCTCAACTGGGGCAATCCCCTGCTGATACTGAGCGATCCAATCGTCATTTTTCTCTTTGGTGAGATTCATCTCAACATCAATCACCTCACCCGTAGCTCTCTGCAGTGCTTCGGAGAACTGCTCGATCCCCCACATGATGGTCTCTAGATCCTCTTCGCTGCGGATAATGAACCCATCATCGGTCTCTTCAAATCCCACCGGTAATACATCAACCAAAAAATCACTAAATAACTCTAAATGAGAAGATGGTCGAATCACCAACATATAATAGCAGTCTTGCATCAATCCTCAGTACCAAGAACTGCGGAGAGTTTATCTTTTAATACCTGCGGAGTG
>JACXUE010000230.1 GCA_014764075.1 Sulfuricurvum sp. | reverse complement strand
GCCGTCGCAAAGTCGTACCAGCTTGCAACCCCTTCATTACTGTAATGATAAATTTCGGGTTGTTCATTGTTGATATTCGGAAGTATCTCTAAGATCGCGTGAGCCAAATCCCGTGCGTAGGTTGGAGTTCCCACCTGATCAAAAATTACCCCTAGACTCTCCCGTTCTTTTCCCAGTCGAAGCATCGTTTTGACAAAGTTATTGCCATACGAAGAGTAAACCCAAGAGGTGCGGATGATGATGGTGTTTTGGGGAGCGATACCTAAAATAGCGTTCTCTCCATCGCATTTCGTTTTGCCATAGACCCCTTGCGGATCGGTCGGATCGGTCTCGATGTAGGGACGATGATGTTTGCCGTCAAAGACATAATCGGTTGAGATATGGATGAGTTTTGCAAAATCGCGTTGAGCGATTGTGGCAAGCATCGAGACAAATCGGTGGTTAATGGTATCAGCAAGCTCACGCTCAGATTCAGCCTTATCGACTGCGGTATAGGCGGCACAATTGATAATCGCATCGAATTTTTTACCTTTAAAAAACTCTTCTATCGCGCAAAGATTAGAGAGATCGAGCATTTCTCGATCAGTAAAAGTAAAAGAGGATTCAGGATAGAGCCGTTTATTCTCTCCACTCAAGCGAACCGCTACATGTTGTCCGAATGTCGGTGAACCCTCCCTGATATCGACCGCAACATCGAGCACTTCCCCTTCGATCACCCGTACCAGTTTCGTTTGGGCATAGGGGGGGAGCTGATAATGCAACCCGCGCAGAACTCCATAGGAACTTTTGGATTCGTTGTCTTGACAGAAGTTGAGGGTATAGCCTAAAAACTCCGAGAGTTTATCGGCGCGAAAGGTTTCCACAAAATAGCCCCTCTCGTCTCCGTGTACTTTCGGATCAATCAGAATAACATCAGGTATAGTGGTACGTGTGAATGTCATTAGATCGCTTTCCCTTCATTGGCTCTGCGAATAAGATATTGACCGTATTGGTTTTTGCTAAGAGGTTGGGCAAGCTCCAAAAGCTTCTCTTTGGAGATGTAGCCCATTTCGTACGCGATCTCTTCGATACAGGCGACTTTGAGACCTTGTCGGTTCTCGATGGTTTGGATAAACATACTCGCCTCCAAGAGTGACTCATGGGTCCCCGTATCGAGCCAAGCATACCCGCGTCCCATGAGCTCTACTTTGAGAGCGTTTTGGGCAAGATAGGTTTGATTGACGGTAGTGATCTCCAACTCTCCTCGATCGGAGGGTTTGACATTTTTGGCGATTTCAACGACGCTATTAGGATAAAAATACAATCCTACGACCGCATACGAGCTTTTGGGGCGTTTGGGTTTCTCTTCGATCGAGAGGACATTCCCCTCGCTATCGAACTCCGCTACGCCGTAACGCTCAGGGTCTTTGACCCAATAACCGAATACGGTCGCTTTGTTCTCCTCGGTGACGTTACGAACCGATTGGGCGAGCATTTGGGTGAGACCGTGACCGTAGAAGATGTTATCACCGAGAACCAAACAGACATCGTCATCGCCAATGAAATCGGCACCGAGGATAAAGGCTTGGGCAAGACCGTCCGGCGAAGGCTGCATGCAGTATTCGAAGCGCATGCCAATATCGCTTCCATCCCCTAAAAGTTCTTTAAAACGGGGAAGATCGGTAGGGGTAGAGATAATGAGCACTTCGCGGATACCGGCAAGCATCAAAACGGAGAGGGGATAGTAAATCATCGGTTTATCATAGATGGGGACGAGTTGTTTAGAGACCCCTTTGGTAATCGGATAGAGGCGTGTGCCGCTTCCGCCGGCTAAAATGATCCCTTTCATGATCGTTTTGCTTTTTCATAGAGTTCAACAGTGGCTTGCACATACCCATCGACACTTCCGCAGTCGTAGCGTTTGCCACGGAATTTATAAGCGATGACATTGCCGCCTCTAGCTTGCTCCATCAATGCATCGGTAATCTGTATCTCTCCGTTTTTACCCGGCTTGGTCGT
>JACXUE010000229.1 GCA_014764075.1 Sulfuricurvum sp. | reverse complement strand
GGGGTTGTATGGGTGAAAAGCGTTAAAAAAGCCAACTGCTTGGCTTTTTTAGCTTTGGAACCGAGCCGATATGTGTTAGCATCGGCAAGGCTGTCCCTAACACTTTGCGGGCTTTGAGCGTAAAGTGGGTAACATCAGTGCTTAAGATGGGTTCTAGATAATCGTTATCTCCACCACTTTCGCCCTTACGGTGCGATGATCATTCATAGCATCGAACTGCTCCCCGACATTTAGTTCATCCAAATCGATCACTTTCCCCTCGCGGGCGATCTGCGCAAATCCGCTTTTGTTTTTGTGTTTGGGATGTTGGGATTCAAACCCGTTTTTCATCTGTACGATCAATAAGCCTTTTTCGCGAAGACGTTGCGCAATTTCTCGATCCATCGCCTCTTTTAAGCTAGGAATCTCGCTTGAAAAACGTTGCAAACGTTGCATTATCTGCATTTCAAAACGGTTTTTCAACTCAGAGACGATCTCTTTTTGACTCTGTAGACGGTACTCAATCCCGTTGCGTTTAAACGCCTCGTGCATACTCATGAGTTGTTCACGTTTACGTCTTAACTGCTGTTGAATCATACTAAACGCTCTGGATTGCAATTCATCGATACTTTGAGTGAGCTCATTTTGATCGGGAAGGAGCATCTGCATCGCTGCACTCGGTGTTGGGGCGCGCATATCGCTCACGTAATCGCTGATCACCCAGTCGATCTCATGCCCCACCGCCGACATGACGGGGGTATTCATGGCAAAAATCGCATCGGCAACGATCTCTTCGTTAAACGGCCACAAATCCTCAATGCTTCCGCCGCCCCGTCCCACAACGACGGCGTCCGCATTTAATGTATCGGCATACCCTAGGGCTTGCGCAATCTGTCCCGCCGCACGCTCTCCTTGAACCAATACGTCCAGTACGATGAGTTTGACCAATGGCCAGCGGTGTGAGGCGACCCGCTGCATATCCTGCAACGCGGCCCCCGTAGCCGAGGTAACCAACACAATCGTTTTGGGGAATTTCGGAAAGCTTTTTTTACGGGTCGAGTCAAAGTACCCTTTTGACTCTAGCTTTTGTTTGAGCTGCTCGAACGCTACCGAAAGCGCCCCTGCACCGTAAGGCTCGGCACTAAAAGCATTGATCTGATACTCGCCGCGCGGCTTGTAGAGGGATAGCGCGCCGTGAAGGATGATATGCGAGCCCTCTTCGAGACGAAATTTGAGCCGTGCGGCGTTCCCTTTGAACATCACGCATTTGATGGCGGAATCGTTGTCTTTGAGGGTGAAATAGATGTGCCCGCTGCCGTGGTGAGTGATACGGGAGAGTTCCCCCTCGACGCTGACAAATTCAAAGGAGGTCTCTAAGAGGATCTTGATCTGTTCGTTCAGAGCAGAGAC
>JACXUE010000228.1 GCA_014764075.1 Sulfuricurvum sp. | reverse complement strand
TCTTGTGGCAGTTAAATCAAATCCATAGTCAGTAATGAGTCCAAAATAAGCAACTGTAGCAGTTGCAAATGCCAAAAGACCAAAATACTCTACACCCAATACACGAACTAAATATGGAAGTGTGATAAGCGGAAGAATGTAGTTTGCACCTTGCAAAACTGAAAGAGAAAAAAAGTTTGACACGAGCCTCTTTTTATCTTCTGAGTTGGTTAGGTATTTGATGCGTTTAATCATTTCGTATAAAACTCTCTATACCACTTTGCAAATTCACCAATGCCATCACTTAAAGCTGTTTTAGGTTTATAATCAAAATCACGTATCAAATCATCGACATCGGCAAAGGTGGATTTGACATCACCTGGCTGCATATCCATGTAGATTTTTTCGACTGTTTTACCAAATGCCCTCTCAATCGTTTCGATAAATTCGAGCAGCTGTACGGGGGTGTTGTTTCCGATGTTGTAGATTTTGTATAGATTTGGATTAGATTCCGTGTCGTGGCGTGGAACGACAGGGAGTGCGTTCTCAATAAAGCCATTTACTTGACCATCTATGACATTGATGACACCATCGACAATATCATCGATATAAGTAAAATCTCGGCTCATATCCCCGTGATTAAAAACCTTGATCGGTCGATCATGCATGATGGCATCAGCAAAGAGCATCGGGGACATATCAGGACGTCCCCACGGACCGTATACGGTAAAGAATCTTAATCCCGTTGTACGGATACCGTAGAGATGGCTATAGGTATGCGCCATTAACTCGTTGGATTTTTTGGTTGCAGCATAGAGGCTGATAGGGGTATCGGTTTTGTCTGTCGTACGAAAGGGTTGTTGGGTATTGAGTCCATAGACCGACGAGCTGCTGGCATAGGAGAGATTTTTGACTCCATAATGACGACAGCACTCCAAGATGTTCATAAATCCAATGATGTTGCTGTGGATGTAAGCATCAGGGTTTTCAATAGAGTAGCGAACCCCTGCTTGAGCAGCGAGGTTGCATACGGCATCGAACTTTTCGGCTTCAAACAGACGCACCATTGCTTCTTTATCCGCTAAATCGATCTTATAAAAACGATGATTTTGAAATGTTGAAGACTGGATTTTATCGTTATATTCACATTGACGTGCTTGGATCCCAAGATTATCAAGTCTTGCATATTTTAGGTTTACATCATAGTAATCATTGATGATGTCCAATCCTACAACTTCATCCCCTCGCTCAAGAAGCTTTTTTGCTAAATGGTATCCGATAAAACCTGCTGTACCTGTGACCAATATCTTCATTCTAATCCTTTAGTCGTTTCCGAACAAATCACGGCTATAGACCTTGTCGGCTACATCATCTAGAATCTCTGCGCGACGGTTGGCGATGATGACATCAGAGAGCTTTTTA
>JACXUE010000227.1 GCA_014764075.1 Sulfuricurvum sp. | reverse complement strand
CTAACACATATCGGCTCGGTTCCAAAGCTAAAAAAGCCAAGCAGTTGGCTTTTTTAACGCTTTTCACCCATACAACCCCCTAAAGCTTGCCATATCTTTAGGATATGAGAGAAAACTGCCCTTTTCGCCCTCGGTTTTATCGAGTGCGTAAGGTCGGATACCCAGTCAAAACCCCAATTTCAAGCCACATTTTTGAAAGGGATGTTATACTTTTCGTCGTAGCGTTTTCCCTGTTCGATCTCTGTTTTTGGAACAAAGAATTTGACTAAAAACATTGGAAACTCAGTTTTAATGAGCTTTTTAAATTTCCAATAACCTTTAATGAGAGGATGAATTTGGAGATTTGAAAAGGGCTCGGGCTCTATTATAATATAAGGCGGTATATATGCATAAAATTTTTCTTGCGGGTATGTTGAGTTGTTCTGCGCTAATGGCTGGTGAAATGCAGTATGGTAAAGGAAAATTTGAGATTGAGGGAGGTTTTTTGGGGCTAACATCAACAATAGATGCTGATGTTTCTATTTACTCGATGGCTGAACAACATAAAAATATAGGAAGTTCAAACTTTTTCTATAAATATAATCTCTCTTGGTATGATTCTGAAGATTTGGTTCAAGTGCAACAAACATACAATACGGGAGTTAGTCAAACTATGCCTGGGTTTAATACTCCTGTATCCTCTGTGCCGTTACCAACAATGGATTATCGCGTACAAGGGCTTGATGTAAATCTTGTTTTGGGATATGATCCAGTTCATGTTGATGAAAATAACTATGCAGGAGTGGGGGTTGCCGTTGGTATATCTTTACCTTGGATAGATAGTCAAAAAGATAGCTCTAATAGTAATGATCAGGGGACTCCTGATGAATTGAAAGATGCTTTCAAAAAGAGTAAAACGAAAATGTATACCTATAAAATTGGTCCGAACATTGCGTTGCGGAAATCTTTAGGAGATTATTTTAGTGTTTATGGATCAGGAACTTATGCCTATCAAACAGCTACAATGAAAAATGATTATACGCGGACAGATCTTAGTGTTGATGGTATTTTTCAAGAATACGACGCAGGAATTCGTTTTCAACCTGTAGCTTTTGAGAAAGAGATCGGTTGGTTTACATTAAGTCCAAGACTTTATGCAACATTGGGCTATAGATACACAAGATGGGATCTCAATAATGTTGCCTTGGGAATTAGTTCAGTTGATATCTTAGATCATATATTTCTGAGCCTCATTGCGGCTCAGATCGCTAACGGTCGTTAGCGCTACATCTCCAAACATCAATCTTTGCTCCCCCTCAAATCCCGCTTTACAATACGCTAGCACCAGTTTTGCCGCTAAAACACGATCATTTTCACTCGCGTTGCGGGAGATCATCGCGTGCGGTCCGATGAGTTCGGTAGAGATGTGGATAAATTTGGGATTGTCCAGCGTTTCGAGAATCGCATTGTCTTGGGCATTGCGTCCGATGATCAGTTTTGCTTTCTCGGGAAGTCTAAGCTGACGACCGTATTTGATGGTGGGGATATCCTCAACGGTGAATGTGTCATGGGCGATGAAATCGCGCATTTTATTCGAAAAATTCTCATCCGTGAGGAGGCATCCGCCCCCCGGCGCTTCATAATCTTTGAGCCCGAATTGTTGTGCGAGTTCCATCTGGCGATCACGATTTCGTCCGACGATATTTTCGAGCTTTTCGCGGTCTACCCACCCCTCTATTTCGGGAATGGTCGGAGTGAGCGATTTGGCGCTCAAGGGGCGCAGTAATAGCCCCTCGCAGTTGCTTAGATCGAGCACTTTTTGGAGCGAATCGCTGTTTTGGCTCATCGGACGCTGACCTAACACTTCACCGCTGATGAGAAAACTCGCCCCCCACTCATGCATTACCCGTTTGGCGACTTCGAACATTTTGGCGTGACAGTCGATGCAGGGGTTGAAGTTTTTGCCGTAGCCGTATTTTGGGGTTAAGAGAACTTCGCGGATGTATTCGTCTCGTATATCGACACTGCGAAACTCCGCACCGATTTGCTGACACATGTTTTGCATGTGCGCCAAACGATCTTTGGTGGAGCCGAATCCGGTGTTGATGTTACAC
>JACXUE010000063.1 GCA_014764075.1 Sulfuricurvum sp. | reverse complement strand
CCCATCCATACGGAGTTTCAGATCCGATGGCAATGTCGCATACGCCAGCGCATCATCCCGAGAGATCCTCCCCTCCAAATACAAATCCAAAATCCCTTGGTCGAATGTTTGCGATTGATAAAGTTGTTTGCCCTCCGCAATCGTATCAGGAATCTCGATATCCCGATTCTCCGCAATCAGCTGCTCGATGCGAGGAGTTCGGATCAAAATTTCGAGAGCCGCAGTACGCTTTCCGTCCACTGTCGGAATCAGACGCTGGGAAATAACCCCTTTGAGCACTGATGCAAGGGTCATGCGGACACGATTTTGTTCTGTTGATGGGAAAACCGAGATAATACGGTTAACCGTCTCTTTTGCATCAAGGGTATGAAGTGTCGAGAAAACGAGATGTCCCGTATCGGCCGCATGAAGCGCGATCTCAATCGTCTCCACATCTCGCATCTCTCCGACAAGGATAATATCGGGATCTTCCCGTAATGCGGCACGCAATGCTGCTCCAAAACTGTGAGCATCTTGCCCAATACTTCGCTGATTCACAATACATTTACGGTCTTTATGGACAAACTCGATCGGATCTTCGATGGTGATGATATGTTTGCGCCGTTTCCAATTGATCTCATTGATTATAGCTGCCAGAGTGGTCGATTTACCGCTTCCGGTCACTCCGGTTACCAGCACCAATCCCCTCTCCATCTCTGCAAAACTATGTACGATTTGCGGCAATTTAAGTTCATCAACCGTCAAAATCTTAACCGGAATAAGACGAAAAACGGCCGATATCCCCTCCATTTGAAAAAAAATATTAATACGAAAACGGGTATTGTCATCAAACGGATAAACAAGGTCTAGCTCTTTTTTCTCTACCAATTCGGGAAAACGGGTGCGAAGTAGCTCTTTGGCAAAAATCAGCGCGTCGTCTTTGGAGAGAATCTCTCCTGAGAGTGGGATAATTTCACCGTTTATACGGGCACGAACGACGGCATTTGCCTTAACATGCAAGTCACTCCCCCCTGCATCGATCATCCGGCGCAAATACCCCCGAATTTTTTTGAGAACATCAAAATTAAGTTCACCCAAATCGTGCTGATGGATACTGTGATGAATATCTGAATGCATGGTTTACTCCAATTCGCTTAAAATTTCTCCAAACGCTACCTTAAAAGCATCCAATCCCTCGACAATTTGTTGGGCAATAACAGCTTCGATATCGATACCGGCATTGACGACGGCACTACGATGATATTGAATCACTTCCTCACTCAGAGGAAGCTTGAGCGCTTTATCGCCGCGTGCAACAAACGCATCTATCGTAGCGATCGGAGCCGTATTGACACTATTAGGTGCCAACAGCTCATCGATGTAATAGGATGCTCGGAATTCATCTCCTTTTACCCCCGTACTGGCAAACAGAATGCGGCATTTCGGAACATTGAGCGCTTCGACACGATTGTAAATATCGGCGGCATTGATAATCCCCATTTTACCGGTTTCAACACCCACCGAGCGTAGTGTCTCATCAATCGCACGGTCTATTCGACTCACGAATACGCTGATGACTGTATCGACCGAAGCATGACGTGAAGCACGTTCAAATGCTTTAGCGCACGCTAAGGCTTGTTCGACTGAAAAGATAAGGGTTGCATTGACAGCAATACCTCGACAGGCCAACGCTTCCATCGCAATGTATCCCGCTTCGGTTGCGGGTACTTTGATCATCACATTGGGGCGATTGATCGCTGCATGGAGGCGCACCCCCTCCGCAATCGTTGCCTCCGCATCATCACACAAAAACGGATCAACTTCGATACTCACATATCCATCATCTCCGGCATCATAGAGAGGACGCAATATATCCGCCGCTTTTTGGATGTCGTAGATAGCCAATGCTTCGTATTTTTCTTTTGGAGAGAGATGAGATAGGGTAGCTATCTGCTCTTTATACGCGGGCGATGTCAAAATCGCGTTTTTAAAAATAGCCGGATTCGAAGTCGCTCCATTTATGATTCCCTGCGAAATCAGCTCTTTAAAACCCTCATCCAAAAAGGTACGTTCAATAAAATCAGCCCAAAGGGCAAACCGCGATTCTTGAATATACATTCTCAATTACTCCATTGTAAAAAGTGCAACCATTATGCCGAAACAGAGTTAAAAGTTGTATCACGCTGATACGATTGACGCAATCGAAATAAAAATTCTGTACGAGAAATCTCTTTAGCCCCTAAGCTTTTGAGATGAGGGGTAGGAACCTGACAATCGACAAAATCAAACCCCCATTCGCGTAAACGCTCGATCAACACAGCAAAAGCGACTTTGGAGGCATCGGAGACTTTGGCAAACATCGACTCGCCGCAAAAAACACCGCCAACACACACGCCGTACAATCCCCCGACTAACTCGCCGTTTTGATACGCTTCAACGCTGTGAGCATACCCCAGCGCGTAAAGCTCTTCATACGCTTCAATCATCTCAGAGACAATCCAGCTCCCGCTCTGTCCCCGTCGAGGTACACTGGAGCACTCTCGGATCACCTTTGAGAAAGCGGTATCAAACCGAACCTCAAAACGGGGGATTTTTTTACGTAACGACCGACTGAGTTTAAATTCATCGAGTTCCATTATGAGCCTCGGATCGGGAGACCACCAGAGGATAGGATCATTTTTACCGTACCACGGAAATATCCCGTTGCGATACGCCAGCATAAGGCGAGAAGGGGTCAAATCCCCTCCATAGGCGACAATCCCCTCTTCGGAAGCAGTTCTTGGATCGGGAAAAGCGAGTTGATAGGTGAGGCGTGGGATCATACCGAATAATCAAATATGAGGGTATCACGATAATCGACCGTTACTTTGCCCCCTCCAGATAACCTGCCAAAGAGCATCTCATCCACTAAAGGGTCTTTGATTTTCTCAGAGATCACACGACCTAGGGGGCGTGCCCCCATCGATTTATCGTATCCGATTTTAGCCAAATAGCCTTTGGCTTTATCGCTCAACACAACCGTCACTTTTTTCGCTTTGAGCTGAAGGTTCAAGTCGCGAATAAATTTATCGACGATCCCCTCGACAACACTCAGCGGCAACGCTCCAAACTCGATGACACCATCAAGGCGGTTACGAAATTCAGGGGTGAAAAAACTTTTCAACGCTTCATGACGGGAGATCGAACTGTCGGCATTGAATCCCATAACGCTTCGCTCAGAGGCTCCGATATTCGAGGTCATCACCAAAATCACATTCGAGAAATTGGCTTTGAACCCCGTATTGTCGGTGAGGGTCGCATTCTCCATCACTTGAAGCAATACGTTGATCAAATCGGGATGCGCTTTTTCGATCTCATCGAGGAGAAGCACCATATAGGGGTGTTTGCGCACCGTCTCAACCAGCAATCCCCCCTGCTCAAACCCCACATAGCCCGGAGGGGCACCGATGAGGCGGCTGAGGGCATGTTTCTCCATATACTCGGACATATCGAACCGCTCAAAATAGATCCCCATCACCTCGGAGAGCGATTTGGCAAGTTCCGTTTTCCCCACACCGGTAGGACCGGCAAACAAAAACGATGCGATCGGCTTATGTTCAGGGTTCAATCCCGCATAGGAGCGTTTAATCGATTTGACCACCTGCGCTACCGCATGATCTTGTCCGATCACCAACGCTTTGAGATCCTCTTCGAGCGAAGAGAGTTTTAGGCGCTCGTCGCTCCCCATTTTTGAGGTGGGAATACCGGTCATTTTTTCGATAACACTCTCAATATCATGCGGGGTAATCGTGGTGCGCTTATGGGATTTGAGATGAAATGCCGCCCCCGCTTCATCGATCAGATCGATGGCAACATCGGGCAAAAATCGATCCGTAATGTATTTTTTGGAGAGTTCGACGGCGAAGCGGAGCGCTTTGTCGGTATATTTCACCCCGTGGTGTTTTTCGTACCGCTCCTTGAGCCCTTTGAGGATCAAAAAACTCTCCTCATAACTCGGCTCTCCTACGTCGATACGGGCAAAACGGCGGCTCAATGCACGGTCTTTTTCAAAAACGTTTCGGTACTCGGCATGGGTTGTCGCACCCATGCATTTGAGCCGTCCCGAAGCTAGAGCGGGTTTAAGCTGATTGGAGGCATCCATACTCCCTCCCCCTACCGCCCCCGCACCCACGATGGTATGAATCTCATCGATAAACAAAATCGCATTCGGATGTTCTACGGCTTCGTCCATCACCGCTTTGAGCCGCTTCTCAAAATCCCCCCGATATTTGGTTCCGGCCAGCATCGCCCCCAAATCGAGAGCAAAAATTTCGGCATCTTTAAGCAACTCAGGGACATCGCCGGAGACAATTTTCAACGCCAACCCCTCCGCAATCGCCGTTTTACCGACCCCAGGTTCACCGATGAGGAGAGGATTGTTTTTTTTGCGGCGGCAAAGGGTTTGAATGGAGCGTTCAATCTCATTGATTCGTCCGATCACGGGGTCAATCTTCCCTTTTTTCGCCTGAGCAATTAGATTGATCGCGTATTTTTGCAACGCCCCATCACTGCGGGACTCATCGCTGAAAGAATCTTCGTCTCTATGAGAAATCGCTTCAAGGACATCAACCCGCTCGATCCCGTACTCTTCGAGGAGCATACACGCATAGGTATGACGCTCTTCGTATACCGCCGCAATCAGGTCGCCCACATCAGCCGCTTCTTTTTGGGCACTTCGGACATGTTGCAGCATTCCATCGATCATTCTAGCCAACGCTACCGTTTCAAAAGGGTCTTGTTCCGCATCTTCGGGGAGCGGTTCCATGGTTTGCATCAGGTATGAAGCCAACGACTCACGGATAATCTCGACTTCCGCACCGCACGCTTTGATAATCGCTTCACCATCGGAAGAGTTTAGCAAGGCAAGCATCACATGTTCGATGGTAACGTATTCATGTCGCTGATGACGTGCGAAAGCAACCGCTTTTTGAAAGATTGCGTTTAGCTCCATGCTGATCATGCTTAAGCCTCCTCCATCTGCGCTTTTAGGGGAAATTTATTCTCTCGTGCCGCTATTCGCACTTGATGTACTTTTGTCTCTGCGATTTCGTAGGGGTAGACACCGCATAATCCCCGCCCTTTTTGATGCACTTCCATCATAATAGCATAGGCATCTTGTACGTTTCGGCGAAAGATTTTCATCAATATCTCCACTACAAAATCCATCGACGTATAATCGTCATTGAGTAGAAAAACATTGTACTGTTTCGGATGTTCTACCATCAGATCCGAAAAGGTTGAGTGTTCGTGTTGTGTCGCCATAATTGAACTATACCGAATCTTTTTAAATTTTTGCCGCGTTACTAAAATCGTCAATAATCGCTTCAGCACTTTCCAAGCCGATCGAAATACGGATCAGCCCAGGGGTGATTCCCAAAAAGCTCTTCGTCTCATCATCAAAATCGCGGTAAATCGTAGATGCCATATGCAACCCAAGCGTTCGGCTATCACCGATATTGGCCGTGATCGTGATTAATTTTGAACGGTTCAAAAATTCAAATGCCGCCTCTTTCGATCCCATATCGATGCTCATGAGGGTTCCGCACCCGTTTGCGAAATCGTTCAAATACCGCTCATGATGAGGATGATGAGCTAAGCACGGGTGATTGACGTTAAGCCCTTTCTTATGCAGTGTTTTCGCAACCTGCTCTACTGTGGAGACAATCCGATCAAGACGCAGCGGCAAAGTCTCAAGACCCAGCATCGTCAAATAGCTCCCAAATCCGTTTGCCGACATTCCAAAATCTCGCATCGCCCGTTTTTTAGCCACCGCTATGAGTGCTATGGAGCCCATTTTTTGGATAAACGGCTGAATATCCTGATACCGATCCCCTTTAAATTTATCATCCCCCTCAGCTATTGCGCGGTAAACAACCGCTCCGCCGAGCGAAGAAGCATTCCCCGTAATGATTTTGGTGGTCGAATAGACAATGATATCGGCCCCCAACGCCAAAGGGGCGATACTCAGCGGCGTACAGGTATTATCGACCATCAATGCAACCCCGTGGCGATTGGCGATCTGTGCTATTTTAGCGATATCCGGAAGCCTCATATTCGGATTGCCGACGCTCTCTAAAAAAAGGATTTTGGTCGCCGTATTGATCGATTCTTCAATCTTTTCAAATTCATCCACATCGAAAAAGTGAGTACAAATCCCAAATCGGGCGAGTGTCTCGGAAAAATAGGAGTATGTCCCTCCAAAAAGCCCGCCGATACTGACAACCTCATCACCTGAGCGCAAAAGGCTGAGCGTTGCCATCGCTATTGCCCCCATCCCGCTGGAAGCCGCAACCGCACCGATTCCTCCATCCATTGATGCCAAAACTTGCTCCAGTTGCGCCGATGTGGGATTTCCTACACGGGCATAGAGAGGTTTTTTTACCGACCCCTCGAATATCCCCTCTCCCGTCTCACTATTGCCGTATCCGAAGGATGCGGAGTTGACCATTACAGGACTAATGGGTCCCTCTTTTTTCCCCATTTGCTGAACAAAACGGGTTGTAAACTCTTCAAAGCGATTCATCATCAAACCTATATTAAAATTGGGCAATTATAACCTAAAAGGCTCTCCTCTTGGCTAAACGAATTTTCGTAACCGCAACCAACACCGATATCGGGAAAACCTATACTTCTAAATTATTGATTCAAGCCTTTAGTAAAATGGGGTACAAAGTGGGTGTCTATAAACCGATCGAAACCGGTGTAACAGAAATCCCCGCTGATGGAAATGCACTTTTCGAAACGGCATTACAATACAACCCTGCACTCGCTTCTTTGGATGTCAATGATATTGTTACACTCCAACTCCCTCTCCCCGCAGCCCCGTATGTCGCCAACAAAGGAGAAAAGATCACTTTCGAGCACTTTGATCATCCGTTAGCAAAAATCGAATCACTCTGTGATCTTGTAATCATTGAAGGGGCAGGAGGATTGATGGTTCCGATTGATGAGCACACCATGATGATCGATCTCCCCCGCTATTTGGGCGCCACCTCCCTCTTGGTCACCCACTGCAATCTTGGCTGCATTAACGATACCTTGTTAAATATCTCAAAGAAAAAATCATCATCACCCTCTTTTTCGAAAACTCCACCCGTACCAAAAGCTCCTTCGAAATCGCCGCCAAACGACTCGGTGCCGAAGTTGTCCATTTGGATGTCCAAAAAAGTTCTACCCAAAAAGGGGAGAGCCTCGTCGATACGGCGCTCAATCTTGATGCTATGGGACCGCACGCCATGATCGTCCGCCACGCTCATGCGGGTGTACCGAATATCTTAGCTCAACACACCAATGCCTCGATCATCAATGCCGGAGACGGGGCTCACGCCCACCCGACCCAAGCGCTTCTCGATCTTTTTACCCTTCGCCGCCATTTTGGAGAACTTAAAGGAAAAAAAATCGCGATTGTCGGTGATATCAAAAACTCCCGTGTCGCCAATTCAAACATGGAGCTTTTACACCGTTTCGGAATGGAAATTACTCTTGTCGCACCACCCCATTTTCTTCCGGAAACCTCGCTGAACACAACCCATAATATTCGTGAGGTGATTGACGATATCGATGCCATCATGTCTTTACGCACCCAAACAGAGCGCCATTCCCACCAAACCTACGGTTCACTCAAAGACTACGGATCGGATTTTTGTATCACTCAAGAGCTGATTGGAGATCGCGATTTGATTCTCCTCCACCCCGGTCCCGTACACCGCAATATCGATATTGATGATATGATGCTGGGCGATCCGCGGTGCAAAGTATTGGAACAAGTACGCAACGGTGTCGCTATCCGTATGGCCGTCCTCAAAGCCCTTATTGCTTAAAATGGATCATTCCCTCAACTCCCTCGTAGCTTCGGGGGTACCGTGCTTTTTCTATACAAACTTTACCGGAACATCACTCCACGCTTATCCGCTAAAGGATCTCCAAAACGAAGATATCGAATATTCATTCAATGCTCATCCGCATGAAGAGAATAACCCACACAAGCCATCTATCACACCGCTCTCTTTTGAGGAGTACCAAATAAAATTTGAAAAAATTCAAGAACACATCCGAAGCGGTAATACCTATCTTATCAATTTGACACAACCCACACCGATTGATTCACCCTATACACTTCAAGAGATATATACTATGGCTCATGCTCCATACAAGCTTAGAGTGAAAGAGCAATTTGTCTGTTTCTCCCCTGAAGCATTTATTACAATAGAGGACAATACCATACACACCTACCCCATGAAAGGGACAATCGATGCATCGCTTCCAAACGCGATTGAGACCATATTAAGCGATCCCAAAGAATTTGCCGAACACACCATGATTGTCGATCTCTTACGAAATGATTTAGGAATTATCGCCAGCAACATCAAAGTTGAAAAGTTCCGTTATATCACAACGATCGACACAGGAGAGAAAAAACTGCATCAAGTGAGTTCGCATATATCAGGTGTACTAGAGAGCAATTGGAAAGAGAATATTGAAGCATTGATCTTGGCATTGTTGCCGGCAGGGAGCATTAGCGGAACGCCCAAACAAAAAACACTCCATATAATCCAAGAGGTAGAAGAATACGATCGAGGCTATTTCACAGGTATTTTTGGTCACTTTGATGGGAAAAACCTCCACAGCGCCGTAGCGATACGTTATATTGAAAACATCGACGGCAAGTTGGTCTATAAAAGCGGTGGGGGGATAACATCAGACAGTATTTGCCAAAGCGAATATAAAGAGATGATAGATAAAATCTACATTCCCTAATCAGAGTAAATTTCATT
>JACXUE010000226.1 GCA_014764075.1 Sulfuricurvum sp. | reverse complement strand
TGAGCATCACGGTGGGGGCAAGATGGAGAGCAATCGCATCGCTGAGGGGATTACCTGATCCGATAGGGGGGAGTTGGGCATCATCACCGACGATGATAACGATCGCTTCGGGATCGATTTTTGCCATGAGTCGGGCAAAGAGGGTTGAGTTGATCATCGAGGCTTCATCGATCAACACCACTTTGTAGGGGAAAAAATCGGAAGATTCATGTTTGATCAATAAGCTCTGAATAGTTCCTCCGCCGTATCCGCTCCTCTCTTGTATCCGCTGAGAGGCGATGCCGCTGAGTGCGCAGGTGGTGATGAGACTCTCATGATGACGTAGGGCAAGAAGATCAAGTAACGCTTTAGCGGTGGTGCTTTTCCCCGTTCCGGCGTATCCGACCAATAGCAAGATCCCTGCACCATTGTTGATTTCTTTGAGCGCATTGAACTGCTCCTCCCCCAAAGAGAGCTTCCGTTCTGCCAAAAAATGTTCCAAATCTTCTACAATGGGGGGATGGGTGTGCTTGGAGCGTTTGGTAAACTGTTGTTGCAAAAATGTCTCCGCCTCATAGAGACGCTGTGGGGAGAGCTTACCGCTCTGTAGGCGGACAATGCTCCCCTCGGCGATACGCTCCGTGAGTGCTTCGATATAGTAATCCTTGGCTTCTGACTCCAACAGCTGATCCAGTTTGTCAAACAGCGTATCGGGTTCGATACAGCTATTCCCCTCGGCTTCGCAGTATTCGCTAAGGGTGTACTCCATTGCCGCTTGTATCCGTCTAGGATCGTTTTCGCCTAATCCCATGTTTCGGGCAATCTCATCACCTTTTTTGAACCCGATCCCGTTAATCCGCGTGAGATGATAAGGATTGCGTTTGATCACCTCTATGGGATCGTTCACCTCCCGCATCGCCCCCGCAATAAGACGTAAAAGAGAGGGGGTGATACCAAAGGGGGCTAAGAACTCCCCCAACTCCCGCATGGAGCGAAACTGCTTCCACTCTGAGGCGAGTTTTTCGAGTCGCCGTTTGCTCATCCCTTTGATCTCAAGGAGCTTTTCGATATCGTTTTCGAGAATCTCAATCAGCCCTTCGGGGCTATAGCGCTCGATCAAATCGGCGGTTAGTTTTTTGGTAAACCCTTTGACGACACGGTTAAGGAAAAAGAAGAGTTCGTTTTGG
This sequence comes from Sulfuricurvum sp., assembly GCA_014764075.1. GTDB lineage: Bacteria > Campylobacterota > Campylobacteria > Campylobacterales > Sulfurimonadaceae > Sulfuricurvum. The sequence continues at coordinate 261 of JACXUE010000226.1, read as the reverse complement.
TTGATGAGGAGCGTGTGAGCTTTGAAACTTCGTCCATAGCGGTTGTGCTCTTCCCATGTCCCTTTGAGGGTTACCGTCGCACCGACGAGATGATCGACACTGCTCTCAAAATAGGAGGCGCTCACTTTGTCACCGCTTTTAAGAAGGGCGATAAAAAAGCCGTCATTTTCGTAAATGATTTTTTCGATTTGTCCGATTAGGGTTTGCATGGAGGGATTTTAGCGGAAATAAAGAGGTGTTTGTATTTTTTTAGGCTAAAAT
>JACXUE010000062.1 GCA_014764075.1 Sulfuricurvum sp. | reverse complement strand
CATTTGAATCCAATCCATCTATGAAATCTCAAAAAGATTGTGACGCACGCTGGATGACCAAAAACCGTTACTGCGAAAGTGGTTTCTAGAGGTGCCCTATTATAAAATGAAAGCTATTATAAAAAAACTACTTTTGAGGTAAAAATAATGTATGAAAATAAAGAAATCACTTACTTTTCATATATACGAGAAGACTTAATTAATTTAATTCCTAAAACTTTTAGAGCATGTAACGTACTAGAAATTGGATGTGGGAATGGAGCAACGCTTCAGAAGTTGAAAAAAATAGGTATTGCAAACAAAACAACAGGGATTGAACTTTTCCCATCCGAAGATAATTTTTATGATACTGTTGATCATTTCTTTCCTGAAAACGTGGAGCAAATGGCTTTTCCATCTTATATGAATAATTCCTTTGACATTATCCTCTTGGGTGATGTATTAGAACATCTAGTTGATCCATGGAGTACCTTAAAAAAAGTCTCTACCCTTCTTAAGGCTGAAGGACGAATCATTGTAAGCCTTCCAAATATTCGTTATTATACAATTCTAAAATCAATCATATTTAATGGTGATTTTAAATATGAAGAGGCAGGTATTTTAGATAAAACTCATTTACGATTTTTCTGCAGAAAAAATATTATAGAATTATTAGAAAATGCTGATTTAAAGGTTGATATTATTACTTCTACTTTTGACAGAGAAACCATAAAAAGTAAAAAACATCTTCTCAATAAAATCACTTTTGGACTTTTCCATGATTTTTTTGTCTATCAATTCCTTGCAGTTGCAAGAAAAGTTCAGGTATGAACAAGTTGAATATGTCAGAATATACTATTTCAATCATTATCATCAGCTACAACACAAAAGATTTGTTACAAAACTGTATTCAATCCATAGTCGATAAGACCGAAAGTGTTGGGTATGAAATTATCGTCGTTGATAATGCCTCAACCGATGGTACACAAGAAATAATCCGCTCTAATTTCCCACAAATTAAATTTATAGCCAATAAAAATAATATTGGATTTGGAGCAGCAAATAATATGGGAATAAAAATAGCGGTTGGAAAATACCTCTTTTTGCTCAATCCTGATACTGTTTTAACCAACAATGCCATCAAATGTTTTTATGATTTCATGGAGAACCCAATGCATCAAAACGTCTGGTGTTGTGGAGCAGCGCTTGTATCGAAGGACTTAAAGCCGGATATAACCTATAGCAATTTCCCCTCTTTATGGCAAGTTTTTTTTGAATTTGGACTTCATGCTATCTTCCGAAACTACTATTTAGAAAAAATTGCTATAGGGGTACCTTGGAATCATATCAACATGGATCCATTTGATGTCATGGTCGTTTCAGGAGCGGACATGTTTATTCGTCGTTCAATACTTGATCAAATAGGATATTTTGATGAAGATTTTTTTCTTTATTATGAAGAAACTGAATTGTCTTGGAGGGCTCATCAAAAAGGTTTTCTTTCCAAAATTATCCCTAGTATCAAAATAATACATATTGGCGGACAATCTACAAGAAATCTCAATCTAAAAAAAATAGAAATTTTTGAGACAAGCCGTTTTCTCTTCTTTAAAAAATGCTATGGAGTGACAATAGCATTTATAGCACGTCTTCTATACACATTGTGGAATCTTACTCGCTATCTGAATCGACGTGATTCAATTTATCTTGAAACTATTAGAATCATTTGGAAAGTTGCATAATGGGTAGTGCATATCTCCCTATAATATCTATCATTATTCCAACCTATAATAATGTACATACTATTTGTTCTACCCTAGAATCATGCTTTAATCAAACCTATAGCAATATTGAAATCATCGTAATCGATGATGGATCAGTAGACGATACAAAAAAAATACTTGAACCCTATATTCAAAAAAAACAAATTACTTATATCTATAAAACTAACGGTAGAGCTGCTTCTGCTCGTAATATAGGACTCACACATGCGAAGGGAGAGTTTATTCAGTTCCTCGATGCTGACGATATTCTTTTGCCCGAAAAGCTATCCATGCAAATAAGTTACCTTTTAGAGCATCCAAAAACTTCTGGAGTTTATTGCGATTATTTTATTGCAAAACAAAATAAATTATCTCACTATTCAGCCATTAAACCAATAGGAAATCTCTATAACTTTTTTCTTGATTCGACATTTGTTTTACCAATTCATGCCCCATTGATCAGAAATAAAAACTTACCGCACTACAATAAATCGTTACAGCAAAATGAAGATCGCGCTTTTTGGCTTGAATATTTTGCAGATGAGTCTCGAAAATTTGGTTATATCGATATACCTTTGGTGCATTATTGCCTACATGCAACCAATACAACGTATAATCGGGTTGAAAACATTCAAAATATGTTGAAATTATTACATTCTTTGCCATCTAACCAATACACACAGGCGTCTATTGTAGAACATCATGGACTATTAGGGTTTGCTTTTTTAGAAATAAATAAACCCTTAGACGCGAGAAGAGAACTTAAGATAGGAATAGGAACATCAAATGCCTGTCGCAAGTTGTTTTTCATTGGATTATATATTTTAAGTTATTCTCATACAATGTATCGTTACATCTATAGGATATCAAGTTATTTGAGATCATTTTACAAACATAAAGCAATAGGATGAACCATAGTATTGATATTCTCCTTGCCACTTATAACGGTGAAAAGTATCTCGTTGAACAAATCGAGTCTATTTTATTGCAAACTATTTTAAATTGGATATTGCTGATCCGTGATGACGGTTCAACCGACGGGACATTGCAGATTATTCAACGCTATGCAGATCAATACCCCGATAAAATTATATGGTTGCGAGACAATGAATCCAATCTAGGTGTGACGAAAAATTTTGAACGGCTAATGGAATATTCTACAGCATCATATATCATGTTTTGTGATCAAGATGATATTTGGCTTCCTCATAAAATAGAAACTTGTTTGCGTAAACTACAAACTATGGAAAGGGAATATGGAGTAGATACCCCTCTGCTCGTCTATACAGATTTGTCGGTATGTGATGAGAGGGGAGAACTGGTAGCTGAATCGTTTTGGAAATATCAGGGAAGCAACCCATCTCTTCCTCTTGATTACGCAAAAGCATTGGTACAAAACAATGCAACAGGTAGTACTTTTATCTTTAATCGTTCACTTTGTGATCGTGCTTTACCATTTCCCCCTGATACCGTCATGCACGATTGGTGTGTGGCACTTACGGCATTGTATTTAGGAAAAATCGATTATATAACGAATCAAACTATTCTCTACCGCCAACACAGTGCTAATGTTTCAGGAAGCAAAGGGAAAAATATCTTACCAATACTCCGTAAACTTCCTCGATATTGCATAATATTGGAAAATAATAGAGTGCAGGCTAAAAGTTTTTTAGAAAATTTTCGATCCCAATTAGATTCCTCTCCCATCTTGATTACAACCTTTGGCTTTTTCGCTTGCCGATTATGCAAGAACTGGTAAAACAAGGGCATACGGTCTATGCTATCTGTCCAAGTGGTGAAGTAAGCGGAGAATTTGCCCAACATAACATCATCCATATCCCTTACGCTATTGAACGTTCCAGCCTCAATCCTCTCAAAGAGATTCGCTCTATTCGCAATATTTATGACGCCATCGTGCCGCTGAAGCTCGATATATTGCACACCTTTACCGCCAAGCCCAATATCTACGGCACTATCGCAGGACGATTAGCCAAGGTACCCCACATCATCAATTTGGTCGAAGGGCTGGGGAGTTTTTATCTCGAAAATGATCTCAAAAGCCGTTTAGTACGAACACTAATCGAAACACTCTATCGACAAACCTTTAAACTCGCCAATACCGTAATGTTCGTCAATCGCGACGACCCTGCTTATCTGGCTTCTAGAAAAATCATTACTCCTGAAAAAATTTTTATCATCAAAGGGGTAGGAATAGATACTAATAAATGGAGCCCTTTGCCAAAAGAAAATGGGTCTACTAGAGTCACCATGATAGCTCGTGCCCTTACACACAAAGGGGTATTGGAGTTTATTGAAGCCGCAAAAATTCTCACAAAAAAATTCCCTACCGTATCTTTCCAATATGTTGGCTCTCCTGATGAAGGGAATCCGTTTAGTGTTACTGAAACATTTATGCAAACACAATCCTCCATACATTACTTGGGGCACCAAACTAATATCCGTCATATCCTTGCCCAAAGCGATATTTTTGTTTTACCGAGCTATCGAGAGGGATTACCCCGAACAACAATGGAGGCGATGAGCATGGGATTGCCAATCATCACCACGGATGTCGTGGGATGCAGAGAAACAGTCGAAAACGCAATTAACGGCTTCATCGTCCCACCCAAAGATTCTCTCGCATTGGCCAAAGCAATAGAGCACCTTTTGAAAGATGAAAATCTCCGTAAAAAGATGGGTAAAAAGAGCCGTCTTAAAGCGGTTCAGGAGTTTGATATTGCTACAATAATAGACAAATATCTTGAAGTGTATGGATTGCAGCGTGTACGTTAATCTCTTCAAACCTTTATTGGATCGTCTCGGTGCCCTTATTCTATTGATCTTTTTTTCTCCGCTTATGGTTCTAACGGCTCTCATCATCGCTTGGCGAATGGGAAACCCCATTTATTTTACACAAAAGCGCCCTGGACTACATGGAGAGATTTTTACGATCTATAAATTCCGAACGATGACAAACGAAAAAGATGCCAAAGGAGATCTCCTCCCCGACTCTGAGCGATTACAGGGGATCGGGAAACTCATTCGTACCCTCAGCCTCGATGAGCTCCCCCAGCTTCTCAATATTCTCAATCATTTGCGTTTGATCTTAAAATCTTTTTTCTTACACTCAAAAAAGTAGTTATGAGAGAGGGGATATCTCAACAAGGCGAGGCGACGATGGAGAAATTCCGTGGAAATCAATAACACCATTTATATTTATGGAGCAGGTGGTCATGGAAGAGTAGTTGCGGACATAGCATTGGCCAGTGGATATGTTATCGGCGGATGGATTGATGATGATCCACAAAAAGAAGCGATATCTTGGGAAAAATTTAATCAGTCCATGCCAAAAGGGACAGCTATAGCACTAGGTATAGGAGATAATTTAATCCGTAAGTCAGTTTTTCAAAAAGTATTAACAGCCGGATATGCATTCCCATCATTGATACATCCATCCGCCATTATTGCACCATCGGTTTCACTTGGAAACAGCGCTGTTATCATGCCTTTATGTGTTATAAACGCCAATGCCACAATTGGAACGGGAACTATTATTAATACCGCTTCCATCATAGAACATGACTGTAAAGTAGGGGAGTTTGTTCACATTTCGCCCAATGTTGCATTGGGCGGAAGTGTCCAAATTGAGAATTTAACACATATTGGGATTGGAAGTTGCATTATCCAAAATATCCACGTTGGAGAAAATTCAGTTATTGGTGCTGGAAGCACCGTTATCCATGCAATCCCATCAAATGTTACGGCTGTTGGAAATCCTGCTAGAGTAATCACACTCATAGACAAAAAAGATAATTAACATCTTTTTTTTGCTACACTATGTTTATTTTGTATTATCTAGGGATAAATAACACCGTGAAGATTCAACCTTTGACAGAACAACGTAGCACTATGGTTGTTGCTATTCTCTTAATCATTATTGCCTATCTTTTTTCACTTTCCATGCGCTATATTTGGGTAGCAGAGCTTCAGGGGGTGGAGCAGTTTCGGTGGAATAACGAACTTATGATCAACACCAATGACGGCTATTACTTTGCTGAGGGGGCGCGTGACATCCTTGCTGGTTCTCATGAGGCAAATGACCTCTCTCCGGTCAATGAACCGATCTCTCTTTTGACTGCATGGCTTTCCAAAATATTCCCTGGAAGCTTTGAAACTCTGATCCTTTACATGCCATCCATCTTTGGTTCTTTAATCGTTGTTCCGATTATCCTTATCGGTAGAACATTGGGACAAACGGAAATAGGGTTTATCGCTGCCCTTTTAGCCGGCATTACCCACAGTTATTACAACCGAACGATGGTCGGTTATTACGATACCGATATGTTAACGATTGTTCTACCTCTCTTTGCCCTTTATGCAATCATTGTGGCAATCACCCATCAGCGCAACCGTTTTTTAATCCCGATCACCCTCGCCTTTGCCCTTAACCAATGGTGGTACCCCCAAAGCTATTCTCTCAATTCGGCGATCTTGGTTATAACACTGCTATATGCCTTTGTTTTTGAACGGAAAAATCACTATTTTTATAAAATTTCTCTATTTATTATCATTGGCATCCTATCTCTGCCGTTTTGGATGAAAATCGGCATTGCGTTGGCTATTTTTGCTTTTTTTCATTATAAACCATCCTTGGATCAAAAATGGTTTTGGGGGCTCTTTGCCGCGATTATCGCCCTATACTTTTCGACAGGGGGGATCGATCCGATCTGGGGACAGTTAAAAGGGTATCTTTTCCGAGAAAGTGTTTCCAATGAGGGTGAACTTCATTTTTACAACGTTGCTCAAACCGTCCGTGAAGCGGGCAATATCCCTTTTAACGTCTTTGCTGAGCGGATCAGCGGGCATCCGATCACCTTTGTTCTAGGGGTAATCGGTTACATCATGGCTTTGATTGCCTATCGACCACTGCTCATCACCCTTCCTTTGGTCGGATTGGGATTTATCGCCATGAATGCGGGATTGCGATTTACCATTTATGCCGTTGCGCCGATCGCTATCGGATATGCCTATTTGCTGTTGGTCATCACCAAACCGATCGACAAACAGTGGCTCCGATACATTGCCCTTGCGACGCTTACAGGCGCGGCGATTTATCCCAATTATCTCCATATCAAAGAGTATATGACCCCTACCGTCTTTACCACCAAAGAGGTCTCAACCCTTGATCAATTAGGCAAACTTTCCCATCCTGAAGATTACGTCATCACATGGTGGGATTATGGCTATCCTATCCGATATTACAGCGATGTTAAAACTCTTGTTGATGGGGGAAAACACAACGGAGATGTCAACTATCCTGCCAGCTATGTTTTGACACAGCCTCAGCAAAATGCCGCCGCTATGGCAAGATTGAGCGTTGAATACACTGAGCAAAGTTTTGAGAACAACAAAAGTGCCATCATTGCCGAAATGCTCACGAAATATAAAGCCGATTCGATCGACGACATAATGGTTTCGCTGGCATTTAACCCCGCCTCAATGCCCAAAGCGACACGGGATATCTATCTTTATTTACCACTACGGATGATGGATATCCTCCCAACCGTTACCCTCTTTAGCTATCTCGATCTTAAAAATCCAGACAATCAGCTTCAACAGCCATTTTTCTACATGACGCAACAGTTTCAAGATATCGGTAAAACGATTGAACTCGGAAACAATTTATCCATCGTAAAAGAAAAAAATATCCTCAAGCTCGGCAACAAAGAGGTTCCGATTAAAAGTTTCATCCAAATCGGGTATGACCAAAACCAAAAACTTCAAATCAACGAACAACACTTTTCGTCTGAGGGATTGAATATTATCTTTATGGGAAGTTACGGACGCTTTTTAATTCTCGATGATTTTTATCTCAACTCATCGTATATACAAATGTTTGTCTTTGAACGATATGATCCCAAGCTCTTCGAACCGGTTATTCTCGATCCTCTGAGCAAAGTATATAAACTCAAAGTATGAACATGCACCCTAACCGTCTTTTCCTCTCCCCTCCCCACATGAGCGGGCGCGAACAAGAGTATATCGCCCAAGCGTTCGAGAGTAACTACATCGCTCCACTAGGACCGATGGTGGATCGGTTTGAAGAAAGTATCCGAGACCTCACAAAAGCACCCAATGCGCTTGCCCTTAGCACTGCAACCGCCGCACTCCATCTCGCACTTCGAGTTCTGGGGATCGGAGCTGGGGATATCGTTTTGGCATCCTCCTTTACTTTTATCGGCTCAATCGCCCCCATCCTCTACCAAAACGCTACGCCGTTTTTTATCGACAGCGATGCCCAAAGCTGGAATCTTAATCCTCTCCTTCTCGAAGAGGCGATCCACAAAGCCCCTAAAAAACCTAAAGCGCTCATTCTCACCCATCTATACGGGCAATGCGCCGAACTAGATAGAATCATCGAGATTTGTAAAAACCACCATATTTTTCTTATCGAAGATGCGGCGGAAAGTTTAGGGGCAACCTACGATCATCACCAAAGCGGTACGTTCGGGGATTTCGGGGTTTACAGTTTTAACGGCAACAAAATCCTCACCACCTCTGGCGGAGGGATGCTCGTCTCACCACATAAAGAGCTGATCGATAAAGCCCGTTTTTACTCCACCCAAGCACGCGACGATGCGCCTCACTACGAACACACCGAATATGGATACAATTATCGCATGAGCAATATCCTTGCCGCGATCGGCGTAGCACAGATGGAAGTTTTAGACGAACGGATAACCAAACGGCGGCAAATATTTGAGTGGTATCGCGAAATACTAGGGAACATCGATGAGATCACATTTATGCCCGAACTCCCAAATTCTCGAGGCAATCGCTGGCTGACAACCATGACGTTCGAGCGGAGCGATCCCAACCGCATCCGGCTTGCCCTTGAAGAACACAACATTGAGAGCCGTCCCCTTTGGAAACCAATGCATCTTCAACCCCTCTTTAAGGGGGCATTATCGCTCCATAACGGTACCTCTCAGAACCTATTTGACAAAGGGCTTTGTCTCCCTAGCGGCACACAGATGACATACGATGACGTAGTTCGCGTCTGCACGATCCTCAAAAAGGCTCTAGTATGAGGAGATGGCTCCAACCCAATAGCACCAAACGGGTCGCTTTTTTCCTCCTCACCGATATTGCGTTCTCTTTTTTTACCCTCTATCTCGCTTATCTACTACGCTTTAATTTCGAGATTCCTGCCGAATTTTTAGAACCGTTTATCACCGTTGCCATCACCCTGATCGTATTTAAAACGGCGTTCATCTATCTGTTTAGAAATTACACGATTGTCTGGCGTTTTTACTCCCTTGCCGAAGCCAAAAACCTCTTTTTTGCCCTTATTCTCGCTTACCTCTTTTTGGCATCGATCCACCTCATTTTCCCAACCCTCTTTGCTCCGTTTCCCCGTAGCGTCATCTTCATCGATCTCTTCCTCTCCCTTGTCTTTCTGGGGGGGATTCGACTCTTCAAACGGATTATGCTGGGGTTCGAATCAAACCCATCACCCCTCAATCCAACCCTCTTGATCGGTATCTCTCCCAATACCGCCAACCTCATCCAAAGCACCCTCGCCACATCGCGGGAATACTATCCTATAGCGATCATCGCGGTTCAAGAAAAAAATCTCAATATGATCGGCTCTTATCTGGGAAACATCAAAATTTACGGCATCGACGATTTAAGTGACGTCATCCGTACCAAAAACATCACCGCCGCCATCATCGACGGTTCTCTCCCCAACACCTATCTGCGTGACGTGTATGAAAAACTGAGTGAAAATAATATTCGTGAGATCAAACGGACTCGACTATTACACGAAAACAATACCATCGAAGAGCTCTCGGTCGAAGAACTCCTCGCACGCCATCCCAAAGATCTCGATTCCCAGACCATCGGAGCGTTCATCCAAAACAAAAAAGTCCTCATCACCGGAGCGGGGGGGAGTATCGGTTCTGAAATTGCTCTCCAGTGCCATCGATTCGGAGCCTCTTCGCTCGTTTTGGTCGATCACAGCGAATACAACCTCTACCAGATCGGGGAGAAAATCCCCTCGGCCCAACTGCATTTATGCAACATCATCGACCGCGAAACCTTTGGACATATCGTTCAACACACTAAACCCGATATTCTCATCCATGCCGCCGCCTACAAACACGTACCGCTATGTGAACAAAACCCTCATGCCGCTATCCTCAACAACATTATCGGAAGCCGCAACGTCATCGATAGCGCGATAGAACATGACGTTTCCAAAATCGTCATCATCTCCACTGACAAAGCGGTTCGCCCCACCAATATTATGGGGGCGACCAAGCGGATCGTGGAACTCTACGCCCAAAACGTTGATCCCCGCAACAGCGAAATCGTCGCCGTCCGATTTGGTAACGTATTGGGTTCCAGCGGAAGCGTTATCCCCAAATTTAAATCCCAAATCGAATCGGGCGGTCCCATCACTATCACCCATCCCGAAATTGAACGCTATTTTATGCTCATCAGTGAAGCGTGTCAGCTCGTTCTCCAAGCCACCGCTATCGCGCGCGGAGGAGAACTCTTTATCCTCGATATGGGGGAGAGCGTCAAAATCGTCGATCTCGCCAACACGATGATCCGCCTCTACGCAACCCAGCCGATCGAAATCGTCTATACGGGGCTCCGTCCAGGGGAAAAACTCTACGAGGAGCTTCTCATCGATGAGAGTGAGCGTAAAACCGTCTTTGAATCGATCATGATCGCCCGCTCCACCCCCTATGAGATTGAACGTCTTAAGTATGACATTGATTCTTTGCTCAATATCTCCGATATCCGTGCGGGACTGCGCCGTATCGTCCCCGAATATACCCCGATTTATGAAGCGTGAGTCAAAATTTCATACAATCGATGGGGTGAACACTCCTGAGGACGTACGACATTAAAAACCCCCAGCCGTTTGAGATAGGGTTTATAACATCCTTTGTTCAAGCGTTTCATTAACCGATAGGCATAGATCAAATCATCCGCATTGCTTTTGGAACAAAACCACCGTTTTTTGTCATGCCATCCCAATCGAAACACTTGCGAAAATACGACCCCGATCCAGTCGTAGTGCGTCCCGTTTTTGCGGAGTTGCCGCCGTTCCACCCGATCGACAATTTCGCTGGGCAACTCCAACTCACACACTTCCCAGTCCCCTGGATCAATCTCTAACCTCTCCAAACGGGAAACGAGACGATGCCGGTCGTTCGAATGGCACAGTCCATCGCTTCGGCGAAATTCACAATGCGAATAGGGGCTCTTTGTCCACAGACGGATCAATTTCTCCGCCAACGTTCCGCGCCCCTTGTAAAAGACGATGCTAACGGTTTTGGTCATGCTCGTAAATCTCAAAACGGCCGTCATAACGTTCGACAATCGCGGTGCACGACTCGACCCAATCGCCGCAGTTTAAATACTCAACAGCGTTGATAGTCCGAATCTCAGCATGATGGATATGTCCGCAAATCACCCCGTCATACCCGCTCTCATGGGCATGAGACGAGAGCACTTCCTCATAATCGGTGATAAAACTAACCGCTTGTTTGACACTTTGTTTAGCCATTTTGGAGAGTGACCAATAGTGGTATTTCCCGAACCACCGACGTACCATATTGATCGGACGGTTAAGCCGAAGCATAAAGAGATAGCACCGATCTCCCAGATGGGCAACCCATTTTTTCGTCATCGTTACCGCATCGAACATGTCGCCGTGGACCACGAGATAACGCTTGCCGTTGAGGGCGAAATGGACTTTCTCATGGACGATGTCAATGTTATCCCCCATCACCATCGGCAAAAAAGGGCGCAAAAACTCATCGTGATTGCCGATAATGTAGTGTATTTTGGTCCCTTTTCGGGCTTTTCGGAGAATTTTTTGGAGGACGTCGGATTGGGACTGCGACCATCGCCAGTTGCGCCGCAGCTCCCATCCGTCGATAATATCGCCGACGAGATAGAGGTGTTCGCACTCGACGCTACGGATAAACTCCAGCAGTCGATCCGACTGTGCATCACGGGTCCCCAAATGGAGATCCGAAACAAAAACACTGCGATAGCTTAATTGTACACTCTCATCCATGAGAGAGAGTGTAAAGATAAAAGATTACAGAAGAGTGACAGAACGGTTACAGTTCGGTTTTAAGCGCCGCACCGTTAGAGGCGTTTGAGACGAGGAGGCTATAGCGTTTGAGCCATTTGGAAGGGATCTCTTTTTGGATAGGTTTCCAATGCAAACGACGCTGTTCGAGTACTTCGTAGCTCACATTGAGCTGCAGGAGGTGTTTATCAACATCGATTTCGATCTCATCGCCGTCTTCGATGAGGGCGATCAATCCCCCCTCCGCCGCTTCGGGACTGACGTGACCGATCGAGGCACCCCGTGTCGCACCCGAAAAACGTCCGTCGGTGATGAGAGCGACGCTTTCACCCAATCCCATACCCATAATCAGTGC
>JACXUE010000061.1 GCA_014764075.1 Sulfuricurvum sp. | reverse complement strand
GCTTCAACTGAGGCAATTGCTTCCTTAACAGAGTCAAAAACACGTTCTCAAGAGTTATTAGATGCCCGTTATAATGCAATGATTGCACGATTTAGCATGTACGATTCGATTATTAGCAAACTCAATAATCAATTTGCAACCCTAGAGCAACAAATCAATATGGCTGTCAACGGAACCAACACTTAAAATTGGTACCTTTTTTGCTTCATTTTATCATCTAGGATGATAGGATTATGCATGCTTAATGGAAAAAATATACTCATTACCGGTGGTACCGGCAGTTTTGGAAAACAATTTGTTAAAACGATTCTCTCCCGTTTTACTCCAAACAAAATCATTATCTATTCAAGAGATGAGCTCAAACAATATGAGATGGCACAGCGCTTTAATCATCCGTGTATGCGCTATTTTATCGGCGATGTCCGCGATCTTCCACGTTTGGAAAAGGCGATGAATGGAGTCGATTATGTTGTCCATGCTGCAGCTCTCAAACATGTACCTATCGCTGAATACAATCCGATGGAAGCAATCAAAACCAATATCAACGGGGCTCAAAATGTCATTGATGCCTCTTTGCGTTGCGGAGTTTCAAAAGTGATCGCCCTCTCTACTGACAAAGCTGCCAGCCCTATCAATCTCTATGGGGCTACGAAGCTCGCCAGCGATAAACTCTTTGTCGCTGCCAACAACATCACCGGCGGAAAACCGATCTCTTTTGCCGTCGTACGTTACGGAAATGTCTTGGGTTCACGCGGTTCTGTCGTACCATTTTTTCAAAAACTGATTGCCGAGGGGGCTAGTGAGCTCCCAATTACCGATGAGAGAATGACCCGATTTTGGATTACGTTACAAGAGGGGGTCGATTTTGTCCTGAAAAATTTTGAGCGGATGCACGGAGGAGAGATTTTCATTCCGAAAATCCCTTCAATGAAAGTGGTCGATGTTGCCCGTGCGATTGCACCTCACCTACCTCATAAAAATGTCGGAATTCGTCCAGGGGAAAAAATGCATGAAGTGATGTGTCCGCGTGATGACTCCCACCTTACCCTTGAATTTCATGACCATTACGTTATTAAACCATCCATTCAATTTACCGAAACTGCTGATTATACCCTCAATAATTCTGGTGAAATCGGAAAAGCGGTCGAATACGGGTTTAAATACAGTTCCGAAACCAATACCGAATGGTTGAGCGCAGAAGCGCTGCTGGAAAAAATTGCACTCACCCAAAATGAGGAAAAATGATTCAACTTCCCTACTCAACACAGTTTATTGAAGAGAATGATATAGCTGCTGTTGTTGAAGTTTTGCAAAGTTCGCACCTCACGCAAGGGGCTAAAGTTCAAGAATTTGAAGAGGCAATTGCCGAGTATGTAGGTGCGCGTTATTGTGTAACATTTAACTCTGCGACTTCGGCGTTATTGGGTGCGTATGCCGTTGCAGGAATCTCTGAAAACGACGAGATCATCACCACGCCGATCAGTTTTGTCGCAACATCCAATATGGCGATTGCGCTCGGTGCAAAGCCTGTTTTCTGTGATATCAAAATGGATGGGAACATTGATGAAACGCTGATTGAATCGCTTATTACCGATCAAACGAAAGCAATCGTCCCTGTCGATTTTGCAGGCAAACCGGTTGCGATAGAAACCATCAAAGAGATTGCAAAAAAGCACCAATTACTCGTGATTGAAGACGCTTCTCATGCTCTTGGAAGTGACATTAACCACAAAAAAATCGGTTCGTATTCGGATATGACTATTTTTAGTTTTCATGCAATCAAACCGATTACGACCGGTGAAGGCGGAGCAGTAGTTACCGATAACGAAGCCTTTGCTCAACAACTACGTCTTTTTCGCTCTCACGGTATCGTAAAAAAGCAACTGTGGAACTCCGATATGGTAAGTTTGGGGCACAATTATCGACTCACAGAGTTTGCTGCCGCATTGGGACTCTCCCAACTGCATAAACTTGATCGTTTTATCAATATACGTGAACACTTAGGGCGCTATTATGATGAAAGATTCAAAAATCAGCCATTTTTCTCGACAATAGCGATTTCGCATCGTGAACAAAGTGCACGTCATCTCTATCCCATTTTACTCGCTCCCGAATTGCATTGTGCTAAAGAAGAGATTTTTACCGAATTACAAGAGTGCGGGCTGGGGGTACAGGTTCACTACAAACCGATCTATCAAAACAGTTTTTACAAAGAGAGATTTGGGGAACAGCGGTTGCCGAACACCGAACTGTTTTACAAAAGTGAACTCTCTATCCCATGTCACCAGAAAATGACGATTGCCGATGCTGAATACGTAGCGGAAACCGTTTCAAAAGTACTCGAACGATTTGCCCATCGTGGATGTAGCATCTAATGCGTGTCGCTATTATCCCCGCCCGTGGCGGAAGCAAACGGATACCCCGAAAAAACATCAAAACTTTTGCCGGTATCCCTATCATTGCGCACAGCATCAAAGCGGCGCAGGAATCAGGGCTATTTGATCGTATCGTGGTTACCACCGATGATGAAGAGATTGCCGAAGTAGCGCGCCTTTACGGCGCAGAGATTCCCTTTATGCGACCCAAAGAGCTGAGCGATGATCACACCGCGACGATCCCTGTCATCGCTCACGCGATCCAAACCCTTCAAAACGATTCGGTTATCGAGTACGCCTGCTGTATCTATGCTACCGCCCCATTTATCCGTGCTCAAGACATCTTTGAAGCCTACAACGCTCTTATCACCCATAACAAACAATACGCATTTCCTGTTACGACGTTCCCGTTTCCGATTCAGCGCGGTGTGAAACGTGACGAGAGGGGAAATATCGAAATGTTTTATCCCGAGCATTTCGCAACGCGCTCACAAGACCTCGAAGAGGCGTATCACGATGTGGGGCAATTTTACTGGGGAACGACCGATGCATGGCTGGGGGGAAAAGCGATCTTCTCCGATGCGGCGACAACGATCGTTTTGCCGCGTCATCTGGTGCAGGACATCGATACGTTAGAGGACTGGACGCGCGCCGAACTGATGCACAAAGTGCTCCAAGAACTATGAACCTCCTTATCCGTGCCGACTCTTCGAGCGCCATCGGATTGGGACACATTATGCGCGATGTGGTGTTTGCCGCTCAATATCCGCAGGATACGGTACGGTTCGCTTGCCAAAATTTGAACGGCAATATCATCGATCAGATTCCCTATCCCGTCGACCTTCTAACGTCGAATGATCCCGATGAGCTAATCGCTCTTATAAGAGAGCAAAATATCGACAGGGTGGTATTCGACCACTACGGTATTGATGCCGTTTATGAGAAAAAGGTCAAAGAGGCAACGGGTGTGCAGATTCTCTCATTTGACGATACTTATGCGGCTCACCATTGTGACATTCTCCTCAACCACAATATCTCGGCGGATCCGGCTCGATACCGTGGGTTGGTGCCTGAACAGTGTGAACTTCGGTGCGGTGCGGAGTATACGCTGATACGCGATGAGTTTAAAACCGAAAAGCAAATCCAACGAGAAAAACTCTACGATCTTTTTATTGCGATGGGGGGAACCGATCCGACGAATGCGACGATGAGCATTCTCTCAACCCTAAGCGATGATTTGAGAGTCTGTGTCGTCACGACATCGGGAAACTCTCACTTAGGAGAACTCAAAACCTTTGTTCAAACGAAAAAAAATATCACATTGGAGGTCGATTCTATACGGATCGCGCAACTCCTCCACCAAAGCCGCTTGGCGATCATTACCCCCAGCGTCATGGTGCATGAGGTGTTGTTTATGGAGATCCCTTTTATTGGAGTACAAACAGCCACAAACCAAGAGGATATGTTTGTCTATTTAGAAAAAGAGGGGTATCCCGTGTTAAAGGGGTGGGATGCAAGTGCGATTGCTCGATTTTACAACGCTTGATAAAGAGCTACTAACATTGGTGTTAGAGTGGCGCAACCATAGCGACATTCGGTGTTGGATGCTAAATGGCGATGAGATTTCACTGGAAAACCATCTGCGCTTTGTCGAATCGCTCAAAAATAGAGCGGATAAACGCTATTTTTTGGTTCAGGGTGACGATAGCTATATCGGAGTGATCGATTTTACCGATATTACCAACATCTCTGCCGAGATTGGGATTTATGCCAACCCCCAGATGCGCGGAGTGGGCGAAGCATTGATGAGTGCTCTGATCGAGTATGGCTTTTCAACGCTTGGGGTGACAATGTTGATCGCGAGTGTTTTCGCCGACAACGAGCGGGCTAAACATTTGTACGAAAAATTCGATTTTACAGAGAGAAACCGAACATTTTATAAGGGGAGAGAGATGATTATCATGGAGCGAAGAGCATGAAGATTGGACATCATAATATCGATGAAAAAGTATTTATTATCGCCGAACTCTCCGCCAATCACAACGGTTCGCTCGATACGGCTCTGAAAACGATTGATGCGATGAAGGCATCGGGTGCGGATGCGATCAAGCTCCAAACGTATACCTCCGATACAATCACCCTCGATTGCGATAGCGAGATGTTTACGATTTCGCAAGGGACACTGTGGGACAAACGGAAATTCCATGATCTCTATGCCGAAGCGATGACGCCGTGGGAATGGCATAGCATTCTCTTCGATCATGCCAAAAGTCTCGGCATGGAGGCATTTTCCTCTCCGTTTGATACCAGTGCGGTCGATTTTTTGTCCGACTTGGAGGTTCCAGCGTATAAAATCGCCAGTTTTGAGATTACCGATATTCCCCTCATCGAATACACTGCCGCCAAAGGAAAACCGATCATCATCTCCACCGGTATCGCGGCACTAAGTGACATTGAAGAGGCGCTGGAAGCGTGCCGTCGTATGGGGAATGAGCAGATCACACTGCTCAAATGTACCTCTGCCTATCCTGCCGCATTGGAGGAGATGAATCTTCTCACGATTAGCGATATAAAAAACCGCTTTGGTGTGAATGTGGGTCTTTCGGATCACACGATGAGTCTTGCTGCCCCTGTCGCTGCCGTTGCTTTGGGGGCACGGGTGATCGAGAAGCATTTTATCCTTGATCGCGGTATGGGGGGCGTAGACAGTGTGTTCAGTCTTGAACCCCATGAGTTTAAAGCGATGGTCGATGCGGTACGCGACACCGAAAAACTATTGGGGAAAGTGACGTATGAACTTTCAGCGAAAAGTTTGAAATCGCGGGAGTTTTCGCGCAGTCTGTTTATTTCCGAAGATGTGAAAGCGGGCGAAACCATCAGTGCTTCAAATGTCCGATCCGTCCGTCCCGGATTTGGATTAGCCCCCAAACATCTCAAAGAAATTATCGGCAAAAAATTCAAAGCGGATATTGGCAAAGGGACACCGCTTTCGTGGGATCATATCCAGTGAAAATTTCCGTCGTATCGCACGATGCTGGATGTTCAGAGCTTTTATGCGCTTTGATCGATCACGAACGTACTTGTGCAAAATGGCACATTTACACTACTGCGACTAGCCCCATGGCATCTGTCTGTTCCAAATACGCTCTCCCGTTCGAAGTAATTACCGATCCTGTCCGCCAACTCGAATCAGATACTCCCGATCTGTTATTGTTCGGAACGGGATGGCAGGAAAGAATCGAACGCCCTTTTGTGAACCACTGCAAAAAACATCGTATCCCTACGGTCGCATTTTTGGATCATTGGAGCAACTATCGTGAGCGGTTCGGATTTCCCGATAAGGGGTGGGAAGAGAATCTAGGTGACTTTACGGCGCTGAGCGACCCAAAAGCATTTGAACTTGCTCAAAATCATGGACTTCCTTCTACACTCAAGATGGTCAATCACTACCTTATAAATACTCTCAAAAATGCTTCCAGAGTAAAGGTTACCTCTAAAAATACCCTCCTCTTTCTCAGCGAACCGACTGCCTCAGTGGCTCAAAAAACTTACAGCGATCCTCTCTATTGGGGATTTACCCAATTCAGCGCCCTTGAAGAGATCTTAAACCGTTTTGACGATTTCGGATGCGACACTCTCACCATACGGCTTCATCCGAGCGATACCGCTGAGGGATACCGTGAATTATTGGACCGATTCAGACACATTCCCGTCTCAATCTATCACTCTTGGGAAATCGATTTAAATGCTCAATTAATGGAGTCAAAAATCGTCATCGGATTCGATACAATGGCACTTTACATCGGTGCACTCCTAGGCAAATCGGTGATCTCTTATCTCCCCTCTTCCAATAGGGATTTTTTACTTCCTCTACCCCAAAGCCGACAGCTTCGAGCCCTCGACGAATTACCGAGATGCCTCAACGAACCGATAGAATTGAAACTGGATAATTTCGGTATGGATTTTGCTTCATTTCTAAAAATTGTTACAGGCAAACACTAGATGTCAACACCACTGAGCGCTCTGATCGTCGGCGCCGGAAGCATCGGCGGACTTATCGATGATCCTAATTCTAAAAACATCGCTTCCCATGCGCACGCCTATAGTATTTCGAACGAAACTGAGCTACGTGCCATTTGCGAACCCAACGAGCTCAACGCCTTTGCCTTTATGGAGCGGTGGGGAGATGTAGAACATTTTGTTACGTTAGAAGATATCGGCGAAGGTCCCTACGACATCGTCTCAGTAGCATCAATCACCGCTGAACATTTTAATCATCTTAGCCGTTTGCTTCACCGTGACGACTGTTCCATGATTTTGTGTGAAAAACCTGTAGTCTCCACTAAAGAAGAGCTTTCGACACTGACTACCCTCATCCACAACAGCAAGAAAAAAATCATCATCAATCTGATTCGCCGATACAATAGCGCATTTATCGATCTCGCAGAGCAGGTACATCGGGGCGTTTACGGCAAAAACCTCGGATTTCAGGGAGTATGCACTAAAGGGCTCCTTCATAACGGATCACATTTGCTGGGTGTACTAAGTCATCTTCTGGGTCCATTGCATACGATTCGGACATTTAATGCTTCTTTATGTCACGGCGATGTATGCGGAGAATTTGGAATCTCTCTTGAACACGGTGTCGGAACGGTATCGGTTCTCAGTCCATGCGAATACTCGTTGTTTGAAGCAACCTTGTGGTTTGAACACGCCGTTCTCAAAATACTTGACGGTGGAGAAATAATTGAGATCTATTCTAAAATCCCATCCCCTCTGTATAAAGGGTATTTTGTCTTGGAACGCCGTAAGACAATTCATACCAATCTCTCTCAATACGCACTCAACTCTCTGGAATTTTTACTCCACCGCAGTAGCGAAGAGTGCCGCGAAATCTTAAACGAACATCTCTTGATTCATGAACGGATATTTCAAGCCATGGAAAAGGTTTATTAATGAATACATTAGCCATCAACGGCGGAGAGAAACTCCGCACGACTCCGTTTCCCGC
>JACXUE010000225.1 GCA_014764075.1 Sulfuricurvum sp. | reverse complement strand
GCCACTTCCGTTCCCTTTTTGGAGAGTCGATCTGCCGGGTCGAGGGACATTTTGCGGTGAACTACGGATGAAACGGTTTATATTCGCTCTGTCGCTGATGATCCTCGCCGTCGCCCCGTTTGTGGGCGAAACAGCGATGAAACTGACCAACCTCTTCACCCCAGAGGCGACCGAATACCTCTTGTTCTGGGAGCTACGCCTGCCACGGGTAGGTGTCGCGTTTTTTACGGGGGCGATCCTCGCTCTAGGGGGAATGGTATTCCAAGCCGTGTTTCGTAACCCCCTTACGACCCCTTTTACTCTAGGCGTCTCGAACGGCGCGACCCTAGCAACAGCCATAGGAATCGTCTTTTTACCTGCATCGCTGGCGGTCCTCTCGTACTTTTTCAGTTTCGTCGGGGCGTTTTCGACGGTCGTAGTGCTGTTTTTGTTTGCACGCTCCCTCAAAGCGACCCAGACCCATTCACTCCTGCTCATCGGGATTGCTCTCTCCTTTTTCTATTCCGCCGCACTGATGGTGATTTTCTACCTCAGCGATCTCGAACAAAGCTATTCGATCATCCGTTTTACGATGGGAAGCTTGAGCGTGGTGGGGATGGAGAGCCTCTATCCTGTCGCGGCAGCGGCGCTAGCGCTACTGTGGGTCATCGTACGCTACCGTCCTGAGCTTAAACTACTACTCACCTCGTACGAAAATGCGTTTCTCAAAGGGATCGAGATCAAAAAAATCAACCTGATCCTCCTCCTCGCTGTATCGATGAGCGCTGGTGTTTGCGTCAGCGTCGTGGGGCCGATTGGATTTGTCGGGCTGGTGATCCCTCATATCGTCCGGTTGCTCTACCGCCGTAGTAGCGACGCGCTGATTCTCCCCGTATTCTATTACGGGGGCGTCTTCTTGGTCTTTTGCGACCTTGTTGCGCGCAATCTCGGAGCGGTCAGCGAAGTCCCCATCGGGGTCGTAACATCGTTTATCGGGGGACCATTTTTCATCTACATCATTCTCAAACAAAGGGGGCGACATGGTTAGCCTCTGCATCAGCGCCGTTGCGTCCAACCAGGGAAAAACACTCCTCACCTCGGCGCTTCTCTACCGTTTCAAAGACTCCGTCCGACCGTTTAAAATCGGCCCCGATTTCATTGATCCTCAGTTTCACCGTGCCATCTGTGGCACCGAAAGCATCAATCTCGACGCCTTTATGATGAGCCCAGAGCAGTTGCAATGGCTGTACAGACACTATGCTGACCGTGAGGTTGCGATCATGGAGGGGGTGATGGGGTTCTTTGATGGAATGGAGTATGGCAGTAGCGCTTACGACATTTCCAAACTGCTCAACGTCCCCACGATCATCATCCTTGACGCTCAGGGGAGCTACATCACACCAAGTGCCGTTCTTGGAGGGCTCAAAGGGTACCGACAAGATAATACCATCCGAGG
>JACXUE010000224.1 GCA_014764075.1 Sulfuricurvum sp. | reverse complement strand
GGCTCATTTAAATGAAATTCATAATACTTTTCTGGATTTTACTTAGTCAATTAAGTGCCTATAATGGACAGAAAATATTCGAACTCTATCAAAAAGGGTTATACAATGAGGCCTGTATTTTAGGCTACCGATTTTTTGCCCCAAATCAATCCAATGAAAACTATGTCTCATTAGTTGGATTTTCGTGTTTAAAAGCGGATCAGATCGACAAACTCTCTCCAGTTATGTCGGCACTCTCGCAATCGAGCGAAGCACGGGCAAACAGTGCTTATTTTGCCCTCATCGTGATGCAAAAGAAATTGTTAATGCAAGCGCTTTATGACAATAAGCCGATCAAAAACCTCCAATTCCCCAAAAGTGCTCACCCACTCTCTAAGGTTTTCGATTTATATCTTCAAAATCCACAAAAAAGTGCCGCTATTAAAAAGTACCAAGACCCGACGAATTCTCGACAAAGCTATACGCTCTATACCATAGAAACCAATGGACGAAAAAGTATCGCCATAGATGAATATTATGATAAAATATTAACTTTTCATCACGTATACTAATTAAAGAAGGGGTAAGATATGGATCGAGTAACCCACGATTTACTAGAGAAACGCCATATCACACAACAACAAATTGATCGACTTACCACCAGAGGGGTTCGAGACGATACAATTTTGGAAACATTAAGTAAAATCGGTGCCGTCTCAGTCAACTTTATCAAACGTTTCATTGTTGAACAAATCCGCCTTGGACGTTATGAACTCTCTATCATCAAAAATTACCCTTTTTTGGATGAAGGCTCTGTATTAATTCAACGTCTTTTTCCTCGTAAATCGCTCAAAATCGCTGTCGCGACAGATAAACAGATTCAAGCTTATCTGTTTAAAATGGAGCTTAAAGACAGCGTCAAAGAGTTAGTCAATAATATCCGTAATGAATTACGTAATATAGGCACCATTGAAGAACAGCAAGAGGCATCCTCCATCTTGCAGCTCATCGATGTTATCCTCAAAGCCTGTATCAAAGGGCGTGCCAGTGATATTCACATCGAACCAACCGAAAAGAACTGTGTCGTTCGCGGTCGTATCGATGGCAAATTGGCTGAAATTTTTATTTTTGACAGAGATATCTATCCACCGCTTGCTTCACGCATCAAGCTCTTGGCAAATCTCGATATCGCGGAGCGGCGCAAGCCCCAAGACGGTCGTTTTTCAGCCATGGTAATGGATAACGAATTCGATTTTCGTCTCTCCACCTTGCCAATCATTTACGGCGAATCGATTGTTATGCGTATTTTGGATAAATCCAAGGCGCTTGTAAAACTCGAAGATTCCGGAATGGATTCGGAGAGCTACCAAAAACTGATTAAAGGGCTTCAATCTCCTTTTGGGATTATTTTGGTAACCGGACCTACGGGAAGCGGTAAAACGACTACCCTCTATGGTGCACTAAATGAATTACGTAACGTTGAAGATAAAGTCATTACCGTAGAAGATCCGGTTGAGTACCGAATGAACCTCATCCAACAAGTTCAAGTTAATCCCAAAGTGGGACTTTCGTTTGCCGATGCTCTACGCTCTATCCTTCGTCAAGACCCTGATAAAATCATGATCGGTGAGATTCGTGACCATGAAACACTTGAAATTGCGATCAAAGCCGCACTTACAGGTCACTTGGTTATCTCGACGCTTCATACCAACGATGCCATCAGTGCTATCTACCGTATGTCGGATATGGGGATTGAACCTTATCTCATTAGCGGAGCCCTTGTAGCCGTCCAAGCGCAACGGTTAGTGCGAAAAATATGTAAGCATTGCAAAAAGGAGGCCGATATACCGCAAAACCTTTTACAAGAGTACAGTGCATTTATTCCGCCACATACGGTCTTTTATCATGGCGTAGGGTGTAAAGAGTGCAACGGGACCGGTTACATGGGGCGGGAAATGATATGTGAGGTTCTCCCTATTACCGAAAATCTTTCAAGTATGATTGCTCGCGGTGCATCAAAAGATGATTTACTCAAAGAGGCAAAACGGGAAGGTTTCATAGGGATGTTTGAAAACGGCATGGCAAAAGCGGTTCGCGGAATCACAACATGAAGCTCCTGCTCCTCTCGAAGATCAGCTTCGCCGTCTCAAAGAGAGCTTCTTTAGTAATGTAAAAAAGCGAAAATTAAAACAAGATGCCCTTATCGCAGCCATCCGACAGCTAGCCGTTATGACGAATGCCGGCATATCGATCCACGACTCACTCAAAGAGATAGCCGACGCAACAACCGATAAAGTTTTACAAACTGTTTTGGGGACAATGGCTGAAGATATCAATGCCGGACACAGTCTCTCACGCTCTGCTGAAAAATTTTCCTATGAACTCGGCAATCTTTCACTGGCTATGATTGAGCTTGGAGAAAAAACAGGTAACATGGCCGAGGCACTCCACAAATTGGCCGATATGCTCGAAGAGATCCGTCGAAACATCATCAAATTCAAAAAAGCAATGGCTTATCCACGTAACGTTATGATTGCAATGGCCATCGCGTTTACCGTTTTAATCTCCTACGTTGTCCCCCAATTTAAAACGATTTTCCAACAGTTAGGGGCAGAGCTCCCGATGCCGACAAAAATTCTCCTCTTTTTGGAACACCTTTTTAACACCTACGGACTCTATGTTTTAGCCGCTATTTTTATCTTTGTTTTCGCATTTCGTTACATGCTTAATCACAACCGCGAATTTCGCTTCAAATGGCACCAGTTTCTTCTTAAAGCCTATTTGATCAAAAATATTATCATGTACGCCACCCTCAGCCGTTTTACCCTCGTTTTTTCGGAACTTGTCCGTGCCGGAATCCCCATTGCAGAAGCATTAGAAACCTCGATTGCCATGATTGAAACGCTCCCTCTTCAAGAAAAACTCCTTACCGTT
>JACXUE010000060.1 GCA_014764075.1 Sulfuricurvum sp. | reverse complement strand
AAAAGCGGCTTTGTTCAGAGGATTCGATTATAACACAGAAAAAATCTTATCCGCAGCTTCAATCGTCTCTTCGATCATCGCATCGGTCGTAGCAGTTGAGACAAATCCTGTCTCAAACTGCGAACACGCAAAATAGAATCCTGCATCGAGCATTGCGGCATGGAATCGGGCAAACCGTGCCGTATCGCTTTTAAGTGCTTCCGCAAAGTTGCCGACCGCTGTATCGCAAAAGAAAAATCCGAACATTGAACCGCGTACATCGGTTTGTAATCCGATATTGTGTTTCTCAGCCGCTGAGGCAAAACCGTTCATTAGACGTTTTGCCCGATCTTCAAGGACACTAAACACCCTCGCATTCGTTTTGAGTTTGCGGATCGATGCCAGTCCTGCCGCCATCGCGACGGGGTTTCCGCTGAGGGTCCCCGCCTGATAGACTCCCCCTTCCGGTGAGAGATGCGCCATGATGTCACGGCGACCGCCGAACGCACCGACGGGCATACCTCCGCCGATCACTTTACCGAGTGTTACAAGATCAGGTTTGGTTCCCGTAATGCTCTCCGCACCGTGCAAGCAGGCACGGAAACCGCTCATCACTTCGTCAAATATGAGGAGGGCTCCGTGTTGATCACACAGCGCGCGCAGTTCGGCAAGAAAAACTTTGGTTGCGGGGACGAGTCCCATGTTTCCGGCAATCGGTTCGATGATGACACACGCAATCCCCGGACTGTCGGCAAAACATTGCTTGACGCTTTCGATGTTGTTGTATTCGGCTAAAAGGGTGTGTTTGGTGAAATCAGCCGGTACCCCAGGAGAGCTCGGTGTGCCGAACGTCACGGCACCTGAACCCGCTTGAACGAGGAGTGCATCGCTGTGACCGTGATAACATCCGGTAAATTTGACGATATCATCACGTCCCGTAAATCCGCGAGCGAGGCGAATCGCACTCATCACCGCTTCGGTTCCGCTGCTGACAAAACGGATTTTCTCAATAGAATCATAGATGGAGATAATCAGCTCAGCAAGCTCTGATTCTGCTTCGGTCGGTGCACCGAAACTGAGACCGTGTTTGACCGCTTCGATCACCGCATTCTCGATCGTTTCATCCCGATGACCGAAAATCAGCGGTCCCCAGCTTTGGACATAATCGACATATCGGTTGTCGTCGATATCGATCAAATAGCCCCCTTCTCCGCGAGATATAAATCGTGGAATGCCGCCGACGCTTTTAAACGCACGAACGGGAGAGTTGACCCCGCCTGGGATAAGCTCTTGGGCTTTTTCGAAAGCGATTTGAGAGTGCTTGATACTCATTTAATATCCTAATCAATAATCTTTTTGTGATTATAGCGAAATCATATTGTCCAAAAGCCTTACGATGCGCTAAAATAACGAAAAAAAATTAAGGTCATTTATGCAATTTCACGTTGATGCTACCTGCGGCAACGCACGAGCCTGCACCATCACCACGGCGCATTCCACCATCCAAACCCCTATTTTTATGCCGGTGGGTACGGTAGGCTCGGTCAAAGCGCTTGATATGGTGGACATGACGGAATTGCTCGATACCCAGATCATCCTCGCCAATACCTATCACACCTATTTACGCCCCGGAGATGAAACCATTGCAAAACTCGGCGGATTACACGGGTTTACCACCTATCCGAAGAGCTTTTTGACCGACAGCGGAGGATTTCAAGCATTTAGCCTCAGCGACATCTCCAAGCCGACCGAATCGGGGATCGAATTTCGCTCACATATCGACGGAAGTAAACACTTCTTTACCCCTGAAAAGGTCATCGACATCCAAAACAATCTAAACAGCGATATTATGATGATCCTCGATGATCTCGTCGCCCTCCCCGCTACACAAGAGCGGATCAAAACCTCGATTCAGCGAACAACGCAGTGGGCGCAGCAATCAATCGACTACCATCGCAACAATCAGACCAAAGGGATCGGGATTAATCAAAATATCTTCGCCATTATCCAAGGGGGGACGGACTTTAATTTCCGTACCCAATCGGCAGAAGAGTTGTGCGCGATGGATTATGACGGGTTTGCCATCGGCGGACTCTCGGTCGGTGAAGCTAACAATCTCATGTACGATACGGTTGAGCATACGACACCGCTGATGCCGAGTGATAAACCCCGCTATCTGATGGGGGTCGGAACCCCTGAGGATTTGGTTGAAAACATCGAACGGGGTGTCGATATGTTCGACTGCGTTATGCCGACCCGCAATGCCCGTAACGGAACCCTCTTTACGACGTTTGGGAAAGTAAACATCAAAGGGGCGGCGTACAAATTCGACTCTCAGCCGATCGATCCTGCATGTGAGTGCTACACGTGCCGCCGATACAGCCGTGCTTATCTGCATCATCTTTTCCGATCGCGTGAAATTACCTATTTTCGTCTCGCATCGCTCCATAACCTCCACTACTATCTGTGGTTGGTTAAACAAGCACGTGAAGCTATAATAGCAGGAACATTTAGTCAATTCAAAAAGGATTTTTATGCTCTCAGACAATCTTAAACTCGGTGTCAATATCGATCATATCGCGGTGCTCCGTGAAGCACGTAAAATCAACGATCCCGATCCCCTCATGGCACTCTCTGTCTGTGCAATGAGCGGAGCCGACCAAATTACGATCCATTTGCGTGAAGATCGCCGCCATATCCATGACGAAGACGTCCGCCGTATCCTAGAGAGTTCGCCGCTTCCGGTGAATTTGGAGTGTTCGATTGATCCGAATATTATCGATATCGTCTGTCAGCTGCACCCACATCGTGCGACGCTTGTCCCTGAAAAGCGTGAAGAGGTAACAACTGAGGGGGGGCTGGATGTTGCAGGACAATATGAAGCCATATTCAATGCTATCAAAAAGTTAACTGAACATGAAATCGAGGTGTCATTGTTTATTGATCCTACTACCGAAGCGGTCGAAAAATCGTGCAAACTTGGGGCGCAATGGGTAGAACTCCATACCGGAAGTTACGCAAACATCTATGCTATGCGTCATAGTGCCCTTCCCCATTCGCATCATGCGATTGAATCTCTCAATCTAAGCCGAAAAGATCTGGATAGCCAATTGGAACGCGCCTACGAAGAGATTGTCAACACGGCGAATAAAGCCCGTATGTCAGGTTTAAAAGTCGCTGCCGGTCATGGGCTGAACTATCAAAATGTGAAATCTATCGTCAAAATCGATACAATTGAGGAGCTTAATATCGGACAAAGCATCATCGCCCGTTCTGTCTTTACCGGATTGGCGACCGCCGTGTCGGATATGAAAGCATTATGCCGTCGATGAAGAGGCTAGCCATCAGCGTAGGTGATCTAAACGGTGTCGGTTTTGAAATAATCCTAAAAGCACACGATCGGATCAAACAGTTTTGTGATCCGATCTACTGTATAAACTACACGATGGCGCATCAAGCCGCCATGCTCCTCGATACGCAGATCCCCAACGATTTTCATATGATGAAAGTTTCGGGTGAATTTACCATCCAGCCGGGTCATGTGAGTGCTGAGAGCGGAAGGTACAGTTTTGATTCGTTTGTAACCGCGATCGATCTCGCTGTATCAAAAGTGGTCGATGGGATCGTCACCCTCCCGATCCATAAAGAGGCATGGAAGCTGGCAGGTGTTGACTACGTCGGTCATACCGATGCGTTGCGCGATATTTTAAAAGCGGATGCCATCATGATGCTCGGATGTGACAAGCTCTACGTTGCGCTCTACACCGAACATATCCCTCTTCGTGAGGTTATTGAGCATATCCGAAGCGAACCTCTCTATGATTTCTTGATCCGTTTACACCATTCGCTCAAACGTTCCCCAATAGCGGTATTAGGGATCAATCCCCATGCTGGAGATCACGGAGTTTTGGGTGATGAAGAGCGTTTTATCGAAGAAGCGATACAAAAAGCCAATGAAACGATAGGAGAGACGGTGTTCGAGGGACCAATTGTCCCAGATGTAGCGTTTACGCCTCGGAGCCGTGAGTATTTTAAAACTGTCGTAGCGATGTATCACGATCAAGGACTCGCCCCACTTAAAGCGCTCTATTTTGACGAAGGGATTAATGTCTCACTGGGGCTACCGATCCTCCGCACCTCCGTCGATCACGGAACGGCGTTCGATATCGCCTATGAGAAAAAAGCTTCCATATTAAGCTATATGAATGCCGTACAATTCCATAGCAGAGATGATAATACGAAGTGATCGCGTTGGTGTTGACGAAACAGTGAAAAATTTACGATAAACGGTTTCGGTAATCCTCATAGCCGAATTCATGAACCATTTTGAGTTTCCCCTCTTTCGTCCATATTGCAAGCGATGGGAGCTTGATCCCGTTGAATGTTGTATTTTTCACAAAGGTATAGTGAATTTGATCTTCGAAAATGATTTTATCCCCTATGTTGAGCGGTTCATCGAACGAATAATCTCCCATGATGTCCCCTGCTAGACACGTATTGCCGCCCAAACGGTACGTATAGGCTTTCTCCCCCGCTTCTCCTGAGTTTCGAACCATAGCGCGGTACGGCATCGCGAGGGTATCGGGCATGTGTGCTTCGGCTGAGGTATCGAGGATCGCGATATCTATACCGTTATGAACGATGTCGAGCACTGAGGCAACCAGTGGTCCCGTCTGCCAGCCCACCGCTTCACCCGGTTCGAGATAGACGGCGATGTCGTTATGTCGCGCTTTGAACGCGCGGATCACCTCGATCAAACGATCGACATCATAGTCAACACGGGTGATATGGTGCCCTCCTCCGAAATTGACGTATTTCAGTCCGTCGATATAAGGGCCGAATTTGGATTCAAACGCCTCAAGAACCCCCTCCAGTGCATCGACATTTTGTTCACAGAGGGCGTGAAAGTTAAGTCCGTCGAGTTTAGAGACGATGCTCTCATCGAAATTCTCCAACGTCGTCCCCAATCGGCTATAGAGTCCACACGGGTTGTAAAGATCTACGGGGCTAGAAGAGTACTCAGGATTGACACGGAGCGATACGGAGATATTTGGATTTATAGATTTGACCCGCTCATAATAACGATGAAACTGTGTGGGAGAGTTGAACACGATATCATCACTGATGCGGGCAATCTCGTCGATATCTTCGTCTTTGAACGCGGGGGAGTAGGTATGCACCTCTTTGTCCATTTGCTCACGGGCGAGCTTCGCCTCATGCAAACCGCTGGCGGTACAGCCGTGAAGATACTTTCCGACAAGATTGAATGTCGACCACATCGCGAACCCTTTGAGGGCGAGGATGATTTTCGCCCCCGATTCTCTCTGCACCCTCTTCATCACAAGGAGGTTTTTTTCCAAAAGCTCCTCTTCGCAGATGTAACACGGGGTATGGGGGAGTTGAGAGAAATCGATTGCCATTGATGTATCCTTGCAAAAAAGTGGCGTGATTGTAGCGAAAGTTGATTACAAAGAGCGATAGTGGTACAATGTTCTATCCTCACCAAAGGAGCATTTGTGAATGGTTCTTTGTATCTGATGATTGCACGCGAAGCAATCTTGTCTGCGTTTCAGCATACCGAGCTTGATGTGGAGGGGCTGAAAAAAAATTATCCCGAGCTTTCTCATCTGGGAGCCACGTTTGTTACACTCACAGAGAACAATCGACTGAGGGGGTGTATAGGTTCTCTTGTCGCCCATAGATCTTTAATCGATGATCTGATCTCCAATGCTCGATCTGCCGCATTTCGAGATCCCCGTTTTGAACCGCTAGCCCCAGAAGAGATGGATCAGATTCGAGTCGAAGTATCGCTCCTTACCCCACCCCAAAAAGTGGAGTATACGAATATTGATGAACTGAGGACGCTCATCCGCCCTCATGTTGACGGAGTTATTTTGCGATTTGGAAATCATCAAGCCACTTTTCTCCCTCAAGTATGGGAAGATTTGGATGATTTCGATGAGTTTTTTGTTCATCTTGGGCTCAAAGCCGGTTTGGGGAGCGATCCGCTGAGTTATGAGCCTGAAATTTATACCTATCAGGTTGAAAAATTCAAGGAGCCGTGATGGAGTATTTTCGAATCAAACACGATCGTTTGGTCTGTTTGCTCTGTCGTCACTACTGTACCCTCTCAGAGGGTCAAATCGGCATGTGCCAAGTTGAAAAAAACAGCAACGGAAAACTCGAATGTCTCGTATACGCTCACCCCAGTGCCGTCCATATCGATCCGATTGAGAAAAAACCTCTGTACCATTTTCTCCCCACCTCGACATCTTTTTCGATCGGTACGGTGGGGTGTAACCTCCGTTGTCCGTTTTGTCAAAACTGGCTTATATCGCAAAGCGGTGAAGTGGATACCTCGATAACGCTGCTTCCCAAAGATGCCGCCCATTTTGCACAGGTACAAGGGTGCGCGTCGATCAGCTATACCTATAATGAGCCAAGTGTCTGGTACCCCTATGCTAAAGATATCGGTATCGAAGCGAAAAAGCGGGGACTGCGCAACGTATTCGTCTCCAGCGGGTTTGAGTCCGATGAGGTGTGTGAAGACGCTCCGACATGGATCGATGCGGCGAATATCGATTTGAAAAGTTTTAATCCGTCGTATTATAAAAAAGTGCTCAAAGCATCCCTCTCAGGGGTACAAGAGACGCTCATATCGATGGTCAAGCACGGCATATGGGTCGAGGTGACCACACTGATCGTACCGGGAGTGAATGATTCGCATGAGGAGCTAAAATCGATAGCCGAGTTTATCGTTGAACATTTAGGGAAACACGTTCCGTGGCATATCAGTGCCTTTCACCCCGATTATCGAATGAAATCAACCCCACCGACGCCATTGGAAACAATAAAGGACGCTTACCGAATAGGGAAAAATGCAGGGCTCTATTACGTCTATATGGGCAATGTCACCCTCCCCTCACAAACCCACTGTCCGGAATGCGGTACTCTGCTGATAGAGCGTCACGGGTTTCAAACTACCCATTTTAGTTTAGAGGATGCTCATTGCCCCAAATGCCGCCGCCCAATCGAAGGAGTCTGGAAATGAGCGTACGTACCATGAGCGTAGCTGGGAGTTTTTATCCCTCATCCAAAGAGGAGATAGAGCGTTACATCGATCATTTTAATACGGTTTTAAAACAACATCCAACTGCGCATACAGAACTTGCCCATATGATCACCCATGCGGTTATCGTCCCCCATGCGGGATGGATCTATTCAGGGTTTACCGCCAACATAGCTTATCGGGTTCTAACACATGCCCATCCAAAAACGGTAGTCGTCATCGGTCCCAGCCATCGCGTCGGATTTGATGGGGTAAGTATTTGTGATGATAAAAGCTATCAAACGCCGTTAGGGGGTGATCGAGATGGTCTATGCCTACGCTGATCCGGTTCAACTCTCGCCCATTATCGACTATTTGCTGAATCTACCCGATCTAGCCGTCGTTATCAGCACCGATTTGAGCCATTATCATAGTCTGGATCAAGCAAAAAAACTGGATTCAATCTGTTTGGAAGCGATCCAACATGTGAATAGCTCAATGCTCCATCAAGGGTGTGAAGCGTGTGGAAAAATCGGAGTTAAAGCGATGTTGGATATCGCTAAAAAGAGAGGTTTGGAAGCGACTTTGCTCGATTATCGGACCAGTGCCGATGCGAGCGGGGATAACGAGCGCGTAGTGGGCTACGCGAGCGCGTTATTTCAATAAAGGTTAAACGTCCATCTCGATAACCTTCCAAGGGAGCCCTTGGGTGTTCATCTCATCCATAAACGGATCGGGATCGAACTGTTCCATATTGAACACCCCTTGACCGCTCCATTTCCCCTCTACCATCAGTTTAGCACCGATGACGGCAGGGACACCTGTCGTATAAGAGACACCTTGGGATTTTACTTCGGCGTAACACTCTTCGTGGTCTTTTACTTGGTAAATATAGATTTTGCGTTTTTTACCCTCTTTGAGTCCCTCGGCAACGATACCGATGTTGGTTTTACCTTTGGTACGAGGACCGAGTGATGCAGGGTCGGGAAGGAGCGTTTTCAAAAACTCGATTGGAACAATTTTCATCCCTTGGTGTTCTACCGGCTCAATCCCAAGCATACCGACATTTTCCAAACATTTCATGTGAGTCAGGTAACTTTGTCCGAAGGTCATGAAAAAGCGGATCCGTTTAAGCCCTTTGATGTGTTTGACCAATGACTCCATCTCTTCATGGTACAACAGATAGCTGTCTTTTGGTCCTACTTCAGGGTAATCCCACACCTGCATGATCTCCATCGGTGCCGTTTCGATCCACTCACCGTTCTCCCAGTAGCGCCCTTTGGCACTTACTTCACGGAGGTTGATCTCAGGGTTAAAGTTGGTCGCGAATGGATAACCGTGATCTCCCGCATTACAGTCGAGGATATCGATGGTGTGAATCTCATCGAAATAGTGTTTTTGGGCATAGGCACAAAATACGTTAGTCGCACCCGGATCGAATCCGCTCCCGAGCAATCCCATGATCCCCGCTTCTTTAAATTTCTCATCACGAGCCCATTGAAGTTTGTACTCAAATTTTGCTTCATCAGGGTGTTCGTAGTTGGCCGTATCGAGGTAGGGAGTTTTCGTAGCAATACACGCATCCATGATTGCAAGGTCTTGATACGGCAATGCAACGTTGATGAGGATCGATGGATTGTACTTTTGAATGAGCGCAATCACTTCATCCGTGTTATCCGCATCGACAGTGTCGATTTCGATCGCACCCTCTGGGAGTTCGCTTTGGATCTCGACGCAGCGCCCGATAGAGCGGCTTGCTAAAATGATACGATCAAAAATGTGGTTGTTCATGACACATTTGTGTGCCACAACGCGCCCTACTCCGCCGGCGCCGATAATGAGTGCAGTTGCCATAGTGTAACCCCCAAAAGAAATATTGTGTGATTATAAAGAAAAATCTCTTACGAAAACGTTACAGACAAAATGCGCTGTAGAGCGTCAATCCCCAAATAAACGCCAACATTGCCAATGAGAGAAATACCAATGCCGCTCCCGCGTCTTTTGCCCGTTTCGCAAGCTCATGATGCTCATAAGTCACTAAATCTACTGTCCGTTCTATAGAACTGTTTATTACTTCGGCAATTAGTGGTACGAATAATGAGGTTGCTAAAATAGAGTGATGCAAAAAATCGAGTGGAAGCGACCATGCAATCACCATACCGACTACAAATAACAGAATTTGCAGACGAAACGATTTTTCGTTTTTCGTCACCTCGATCAATCCGTTTAGAGCATAGCGGGCGTTTTTAAAAAGGGTGTATCGAGGTTTATTGAGAGGCATTATGCATCAATCCCCAACACGGTACTCCACCCCTCATAGATGCCGTGTTCTTGGATTGCAGACTTATACAGGGATGTCGTCGTCTCTTCGATACTCTCCGGAGTGATTGATTCGGTTTTGATCAAAACCACACCGTAGCCATAATCACTCTCATCGTCATTTACGTACTCTTTGACTTCGTAGCCGTGGGAATTGAGTCCAGATACGGCGCGTTCCATCGATGTTTTGGTTTGGAAAAAGAGGTAGTGTTCTACTTCCCTAGGGATTGTCAGATCATCTCCCGCTTCGATCAGAGAGACGATCGTGTGGCGGTTTTGGATACTGAGTAGTCCATAGGGATCGGGATAGAGGTTGTTGATATACATATCCCATTTGGTATCTTTGGAAGATCCGCGCTCATAAGCAAATCCGCCATGGGCGTTCATAATGTCACTGCTGATATTTTCAAACCGTTTTGCGCTTGGAGCGTAGTAATATAACTCTGTCCATCCATCTTTAATGACTCGTCCGGCAAATTGGGCATCAAGTGAGGTCTCAAGAGCACTGCTCAAATCACGGGTAAACGCTTCCAACGGCTCGCTGAATCCATCGGCTTTGACAAAGAGCCACAAAAGCCACGGTCGCTCCTTTTGGGGAGCGCCATCGATAAGCTCAAGCGCTACATCACAGCGATAGGGGATATTTTCATCATCGAGAAGTTCGTAATATTCAATCATACTTACCATAAACCTTTTTGTGTCATTATAGCTTTATTCTTGATTATCTCCCAGATAGCTTTTTTGAAGCTTCACTTTACTTGCCAAATCTTGGACGTTTTTCGTCTCGATCAGAGGCATTTTCTCGTGTTTTTGGATATTTTGGATGAAAAGCTCCATCTGTGCCGTCGCCTGAGCCGCAACCTCTTCCAAACTTTGGCGTATGGTACGATACTCTTGACGCTCATACGATTCGAGTGTCACAATCAATTCACTCAATCTTCCGCGTGCGGTTACGAACTCATGATGAAGCGATTTGGCTGATGCGAATAGATGCGATAGGGGCTCGAGCGATTCGGCAAGCTCTTTGGAATGGAGCGACATCTCTTTCATTTGTTTGGAAGAGAGAACCATCTGTCGCATAATCATTTCACTCTCTTCACGGGAGTTTTTCAATATCGCCTCATTCTCATGCAGCGTCGAGAGGATGGTTTCACTTTTAGCCCCCAAAGTTTGCATATGACGATCAAAATCATGGACGATCCGATCAAGCTCTTTTTGCAAAACCGAAATCGTATAATCGGGGGTTTGATGGGAGGCGATTTTTAGTACTGTTTCACGAAGCTCGGCGAGTTGCGAATGAACCTCTTTTTGCTCATCACAGCTTAGACGAACCACATTTTTGAGTTTGTTGAAATGGTCTTGTTCCGCCACACGAAGCAGATCGATATGACGGTGTATGACATTATCTAGACTTGGGAGTTCTGAGAGGGTAAAATCTTCAAATTTCTCCATCGTACTTTGCTGATGTGCCAAAAGTGCCTCTATTTTGGCTACAAAAAGTTTTTGATTCGATTGGATTACATTCAATGCATCGATCTCCTCTTTGAAAACGGTACGAAGTTGTTCGTGGGTCGAACTCTCCATCTTCGCAACCATATCCAGATGATCTTTGAGGGTCGTAATCGATAAACCGAGTGCGGTAAGCTGATCACTGATCGCTAATGAACGGAGCCGATCTTCATGGGTATTTATAACGGTGAGTGTTTGGGATATGAGCGACATTATCGCGAACAAGACTAACCCTACGCTTAGAGGCAACATCGCCTCTTTGAGGGTTGTGAGACTTAACTCCTCGAATATCAGATGAAATATAGCCCCCAATATCCCCAGTGTCAAAACCACGGGGGTGTAGTTGATTTTGTTAGGCTCTTTGTAGACTGAGAGATGGCGCAAAAACAAAAGAAATATGATACCCATAGCGATAAAAAGATCAATACTCAACATCCTTAACCTTTATTGCAGATAATATCAACGACATCGTTTGCCGAGGAGGCAAAATAGTCCCCCTCTCCCGTAGTGCTAAAACCCCATCCGGCAAAGATTCCACAGATTCCCGCACGTGCAGCAGCCTCCATATCCTTGGAGTTATCTCCAATCATCCAAGCACGATCCATACCTGGTTGAAAATTATGCCGATGGAGATGATAATAAAGCATGTTCGGATGAGGTTTCGGATTTTCGACACGATCGGCTCCGATAATGGAGTCAAAAAAGCGATCCAACCCCAAATGCTCCAACATCCGTTTGGCAAACAGAGTCTGAGCGTTGGTAGCAACCCCCATAACGACATCGCTGGAAGATAATCGTTCCAACATCGGCTCAATCCCCTCATAAGCTCTGACGTTTTGAATACACTGATCATAATAGTGCTCCTCAAAAAGAGCTTTAGCGTCGGGTTGATAGAGCTCTGTTCCGTAAAAAATAGCGGCTAAATTACGTTGATGGGCATTGATTGCATCGATAATCGTTTGGACAGCGAGAGGTTCGAGATGATAGATCACTTGGCGCACATGATTGATAGAGAGGGTAATATCCAATCCTGAGTCGATCAGAGTACCGTCCATATCAAAGAGTGCAATCCGTCTCATTTATCTCATATTCTCGTACAGTTCTTTCAATGTCTGAACAAACAGCGGATGATCGTTTGGACAACGGCACACACGGTATGATTGATATCCCAGTTCGTGGGCCACTTCGGCATATTCGATTGAGAGTTCGAAATCGGTTTCGGAGTTGTCGATTGTAAACGCGATCGGTACGATGATGACCCGTTTATTTTCAATCTTGTGCAATGTGCTTTCCAATGAGGGTTCCAACCATTTCATCGGCCCCACTTTGGATTGATACGCTACGTGAACGTGATGAAAATTCAATCCCATCGTCTTCATAAGTTCTTCGATCAAATTGACATGAGAAATCACATGACGTTGATACGGATCCCCTTGATCGACAATTTTCTGCGGCAAACCGTGCGCTGAAAAAACAATATCGTAATCTTCGGCACTCTCCTCCGCCAAAGACTCTTTGATCCGCTCGATGAGACATCGATTATAGGTTTCATGAGTAAAAAAATGTTTGATCTCAACCGTGATCACATCCCAGCCAATAGCATGGGAAACCGACTCGAAATCATCCAGTGACGATTGAGTCGTCGTTGTCGAATATTGGGGATACAGAGGGATAAGATAAACTTTTTCTATCCTTTGTTTTTTGAGTCTTGTACACACTTCCAACGCCATGGGCGGGGTATAGCGCATCACAAAATCAACAACGACCTCTTCGCCGATCTCCTCTTGCAATGCTTGAACCAAGCGCCGTGTATGATCCACCAAAGGTGATTTTCCACCGATTTGACGATAGATATCCTGAGATTTTTCAGTACGCGTCAACGTAATCATCCCTGCGATAAAACGGCGGAGCAGATTCGATTTAGTCCGGATGATATAAGGGTCGTTAAACATGTTGTGAAGAAACATCTCCACCTCATTAAGGTTGTTGGGACCACCCATATTGAGTAGCACGATCGCTTCTTTCATATAATCCCTATTATCCGTTTGTTTTTAAAGAAAGTGTACCATAACGTCCCGTTAATTTTAACGATTATAAAAAAACTAAAGCTTTTTTAATCTATAATGACTCTGTGATAGAGAATGGGGGTAGAAAATGCCGATGAAGCGAACGGCACTATCGCTGATTTTACTGATATTATCGGCTCAAGCGGAGAGCCAAATTAGAAATGACAAAGTTGAGACTGATTCAAT
>JACXUE010000223.1 GCA_014764075.1 Sulfuricurvum sp. | reverse complement strand
TTATCCCGTTGCACGAGGTACGCATCACGATCCGCCCATGCGTTGCGCGGATTCAAAATCATCGGATCGATATCACCAAGTGTTTTTGGGATATGGAAACCGAAAGTGTTGGTTGTATCGAATTCGCTGTGGTTGATGCTTCCATCAAGGATCGCGTTGATACACGCACGAGTATCTTTGATGCTTATCCGTTTACCGACACCGTATCCACCTCCGATCCATCCAGTATTGACCAAATAGACATTAACGCCATGTTTGTCAATTTTTTCACCGAGGAGCTTTGCGTAAACGGTCGGATGCAGAGGAAGGAACGCTTCTCCGAAGCATGAACTGAACGTTGCTACCGGCTCGGTAATGCCACGCTCGGTTCCCGCTACTTTAGCGGTATATCCGCTGAGGAAATAGTACATTGCCTGCTCTTTGGTAAGCTTGCTCACCGGAGGCAACACCCCGAATGCGTCAGCGGAGAGGAAGATAATGTTTTTCGGGTGGGGGGCTTGGAGGTTTGGTTGGTGGTTGTCGATGTGCTCGATAGGGTAAGAGACGCGGGTGTTTTCGGTTTTCGATCCGTCGGCATAGTCGACAACACCGTCTTCATCATAAACAACATTCTCTAGCAGGGCATTGGGACGGATAGCATTGTAAATTTCAGGTTCGTTATTGGGATCGAGATTGATCACTTTGGCGTAACACCCCCCCTCAAAGTTAAAAACACCATCATCATCCCATCCGTGTTCGTCATCGCCGATCAAGGCACGTTTCGGATCGGTCGACAGAGTAGTTTTACCGGTTCCGCTAAGACCGAAAAATAGACAGGTGTCGCCATCTGGACCTACGTTTGCCGAACAGTGCATCGAGAGTTTCCCTTCAAGCGGCAGCCAATAGTTCATCATCGAGAAGATCCCTTTTTTCATCTCCCCGCCGTACCATGTTCCACCAATGACACAAAGATTGTCTTCAACGCTGAAGAGTACAAACACTTCAGAGTTGAGACCATGTTGTGCCCACTTCTCGTTGATAGCTTTACATGCGTTGAGAACGGTAAATTGGGGTTTAAATGTTTTTAGCTCCTCCTCAGAGGGGCGGATAAACATATTTTTGACGAAATGGGATTGCCATGCAATTTCGGAGATAAAACGGACGGAGCGTTTGCTGGTGGCGCTTGAACCGCAGAAAACATCGGTTACGTAGAGATCCTTTCCGGAGAGTTGTTCTTTGGCGACGTTGAGCAGTTCATCAAAGATTGCCTTGTCGATTTTTTTGTTCACGTCGCCCCAAGCGATGTACTTGTTGGAAGGGTCTTGGTCTACGAAATATTTGTC
Source organism: Sulfuricurvum sp. (assembly GCA_014764075.1). GTDB lineage: Bacteria > Campylobacterota > Campylobacteria > Campylobacterales > Sulfurimonadaceae > Sulfuricurvum. The sequence goes on along the minus strand of JACXUE010000223.1, from coordinate 128 downwards.
TTTGGGACTCCGTCCGGTGAAAATCCCCGTATCGACCATTGTTGCACCGTTGCTGGCCAATTTACACTCACCGTTTTCAAGTTCGTGCTTAATCAACTCTTCATAGCTGAGGTTATGGAAAATCTTCC
>JACXUE010000222.1 GCA_014764075.1 Sulfuricurvum sp. | reverse complement strand
TATTGCGGTCCTTTACACAAAACCCTCCAAAGCCGTGCTGGGGCAAACCACTCAGAAAAAGACAGGGGAGTACAGCGTCGTGTGTGCGATCCAGAATCTCTGGCTGATGGCGCGCGCCCACAATATCGGGGTGGGGTGGGTAAGCATTCTTCGCCCCAAACGAGTCAAAAAGATTTTGGGAATCGACGACAGATATAAACTGATCGGCTATCTGACGATGGGGTATGTGAGAGAATTTCTTGATGAACCCGAACTGCTGAAACTGGGCTGGGAAGAGAAAAAAAGAGTGGAGGAGGTGGTCGAATGGGTGTGAAAACCGTTCTTACGCCAAGCGATTTGCCCGCCTCGCTGGGGGTGAACACGATCACACCTAGCAAGGAGGGGGTCATGGATAGCGTCTATTTTCTAGATGGAGATCGGGTCTTGAAAATTTTTGAGACGGCAAGCGAAGAGGTAGTGTACGAGGAGCTCAAACTGCTAAAACAGTGTGAAACACTCCCCGTATCCCAACCCATAGGAGAGGTTATGACAATCGGTGGCAAACCCGCCATCCTCTATCGCCGGTGTCCTGGCCGAAGTCTTAAAACGGCACACACCGATCCTATACGGCAAATCGGGACATTTTTACGAAATTTCCATACCCAAACGCAAACGCAGCACAGTTCCAACGAAAGGCTCTTCGAGCGGTCGCGACTGGCGTGGATGATTGGAGAGTCCAATATGCCGATTTTTAAAACACTATTTGACAGAATCGACCCGCCCCTGCGCAACGATGGGATTATTCACGGCGATCTCTTTTTGGACAACGCTCTCTTCGAAGGGGAGAGTCTCTCGTGCGTTGTTGATTTTACGCAAGCGTGCAACGGCGATTTTGTGTTCGACCTCGCTGTCACGGCTCTCTCTTGGTGCGACAGTGAGGAGAAAACGGCGGCTTTGCTGGAGAGCTATGGCGCAACGCTCACTCCCGAGGAATTTCGCCCTTATCGCGAATACGCCACCCTTTTTTATTGCGTCAACCGTTATCGAAACGGCGGAAATTATCACGAACTATTGGAGAAACTCATATGATCAAGACCATCACAGGAAACAAGGATTTCATCGAAAGCCTGCGAGGAAAACGGGCCGATTTTTTGCTCTGCATGAGCAACACCAAAACGGCTGAAATCCCTGGGATTACCCAGGCGGGGATTCCGGGATTACTCCATCTCACCCCGACACTTGATGCGGAGTTTATTGCGATTGGAGAGGTGCGGAGCCTAGGAGGCATCGCTGAAACCCCCAAAGGGGTCCCCACTCCAGCCCTTATCACCCGTGCCGTCCATCTGCTCCATCCGTTCCACCAGATCGACTTGCTAAACTTAGGGCTGGAAGTTACCCCAAAACTGGAGCATTTCAGACTCCATACATTTGGCATTTCCCCTAGCGATTCGATCGAGAGAGGGGCAAATATCCCCGCTA
>JACXUE010000221.1 GCA_014764075.1 Sulfuricurvum sp. | reverse complement strand
AAAGCGTTCTCTTTTTTGGTTAATTTGATCTTTTGATTTTGGTAAAAAGTCTCCCCCAGTCCGGTATCATGGCGGTATCCATCACCAAATTCGACGATCGGTTTGTTGGAGAGTTTTTTGGCGTATACCAGTTTTTCGAGCTCTTCGCGATCTGATTTGAGTTCATCAAGGCTAGAGGAGCGTTTTTTCTCCTCTTTAAACCGATAGAGCGCCATTTGAATTGTGGTATGGAGGTTGATCGGATCGAATGGCTTGACGATGTAGCCATACGGTTCCGTTTTTTTGGCTTTGGAGAGCATGTTGCTATCGGAGTGTGCGGTGAGATAGATGAAAGGGAGCTGATTTTTATCGTGTATGTATTGCGCCAGTTCTATCCCGTCCATCGTTTTTTGCAAGCCGATATCGATCAGAGCGATGTCTGGGTTGTAAATTTTGATTTTATTTCTAGCAGTGACGGCATTATCGGCTAAAGAGACGACATCGTACCCCTGTTTTTCAAGAGACATTTTTAAATTCAGTGCAGTAATTTCGTCATCTTCAATAACCAGTACTTTTACGGCGCTCATAGAGACCTCTTGAATTATCATATTTTGTGATGATTTTATCACACTTTTATTGAATTGCAATCGTTTGATGGACTATTTCAATGTTTTTTCATACTCTAATTTCAGATTCGTAACATTGCTTTTTTAGGGGAACTTCAATCCAAAAGGGTATAATCGCGGATACCATACAACCTCGGGGTGTACCCAATGCTTGATTTTGACAAGTTTACCAAATATTCCAAACCGGGACCTCGCTATACGAGTTATCCGACGGCGCTCGAATTTAGCGATGCGTTCGAGTACGATGCGTATCTCGAAAAGCTTCACGCCCAAGATTCTTCCCGCCCATTATCGCTCTATTTTCACCTTCCCTTTTGCAAAAACGCCTGTTATTTTTGCGGCTGTAACGTCGTATTTACCTCCAAAGAGGATAAAAAAGAGCGTTACATCGACTACATCGTCCGTGAGCTTCAAATCCTCTCGCAACATATCGATGTTGACCGTCCGGTGATTCAGCTCCATTTCGGCGGGGGGACTCCGACCTTTTTCGATGCCGATCAATTGGGTCGTATCATTGGTGCGATCAAGTCCCATTTTAAAAACTTTACCGCTGATGCCGAGATCAGCTGTGAGATCGATCCGCGCCATATTAACGAGGATCAGATGCGAGTGATGAGCGAAGCGGGATTTAACCGTGTCAGCTTCGGGATTCAGGACTTTGACGAAAAAGTACAAGTAGCGGTGCATCGCGTTCAACCCTACGACATCACCAAAGCGGCGATGGAGTTGGCGCGCAAATACAAGATGGCGAGCGTCAACGTCGATTTGATCTACGGATTGCCGTATCAGTCTTTAGAAACCTTTAAAAAGACCCTCGATTTAGCGATCTCTCTCGATCCCGACCGCTTCGCCGTATT
>JACXUE010000220.1 GCA_014764075.1 Sulfuricurvum sp. | reverse complement strand
GCCGCTTCGAACGGGACGGTTTTATCACCGCTTTTCATTTTATCTTTGTTGTCGTTGTAAAATTTTTCCGCTTCAGCGTTGCTGACCGATATTTTCCCCATTTGCTGTTTCATCCACATGTCAACGGCGAGATCATTTTTGAGGGCGGCATAGTGGGCTTTGAACGCGGCGGTGTTTTGGATGCCGCTTTTGATCACTTCGGTTTTGATCAGTTCTTGGTTGATGAGCTGCTCAACCACTTGGCGTTTGAGTTTGGGATCGAGTTTATCGTATTTGACACCGCCCATCGCTTTGGAGGTGAAGGCGTTGGCATCGTTGGTGGTGATCGCTTTGCCGTTGACGGTGGCGAGGGTGGTGGGTGCGGCAAATCCAATCGTCGAGGATAGGACGTTTTGCCCTTGATGTCATCAAGTGCGTAAGGGCAGTTCCAAAAAATTTTTTCTTGGCTCTTTGGATAGATGAAATTATAGATGGAATAACCATAAATGGGGAGTTTTTGAATATTTTTTGGACGGTTATGGATGAAGATAGAAATATAACTGGTGGACCCTAGCGGGATCGAACCGCTGACCTCGTCGCTGCCAGCGACGCGCTCTCCCAGCTGAGCTAAGGGCCCTTTGAGTTGTGGAGCGTAATTATACGGTTAGGGCTCTTAAATGTCAATATTTTGGTTTGATTACACACATTTAAAGTTTGTTATTTAGTTGACGATATAGAGAGTATGAAAAATTTAGCCCTTCTAATGATGTTCGGTGTCAGTAGTGTAGTGTTGAGCGCGGAAGAGTATACGATTCAAACGATCAGTGCCAAAAAAGAGGTTTCGATCACTCCCGCTTTTGAGAAAAAGGTGCAAAAGAGCACTTTGCCGATGAGCAAGAAAAAAGAGGGGGAGTGCAATATCGTGACAGTGGGCAAATACCCTACCGCAAAAGCGGCATCAGCGGATATCAAAAAAGCGAGAGAAATCAGCAAGGACGCATTTGTCCGCACAGTAGAGAGGGCAACGCCCAAAGTGTGTGAGGGCAAAAGTGCTACAGCTCAGATGGCGATGAAAGATACCAATGTAACCGTGACATCAAAGATAGAGAGTGTTGTCGCAAAAGAGGTTCAATCACCGGCTCAGAATCAAAGTGTCGCCCCCAAAGAGACCCCTGCGATGACGACAATCCCTTTGGTCGTCAACACAATCGAACCAGTTGTGAGTAGTGTCGAAAAACCGCAGATCCCTAAATCTGAAACGTCCAAAGTTCAGCCATGCGAAACCAATGTCTACGTCTACGATAAAAATCTTGCCCGCAAAAGCGATATTCACGAAGCGATCGAATATTATAAACACTCTCCGCACCATTCGTTTCGCCCAGTAGCGCTTCAAGGGGGAAAATAAGCCTTAGGGCTCTTTGTTCATAGCGCTGTAGAGGCAGTCGAGATCGACTTTATGCAATTTCTTCACCTCTGTGTGGAGCGACTCTAAAAGTTCCGTCGCATTCTCTCCGTCGGAGGGGTAGCATACCTCAGCGGAGGGGATCGCTTTGGCAAACAAATCCTCAATCATCCGTTTCACGATACCGCAACCGTAACGATCGGTGTAGGGCATCACAAAAAAGTAGTGGTGCTCGTAGTGGACGATCGAATCGGAAGTCCGTAAAAGACTCGGCAAGTTGGTATCGATGAGCTCTTGGGAAATTGTCGAAAAATCGCAGTAGAGCATCGTAAAACTCTCGGAGCGGTTTTCATCGAGGCGATCTGAGATTCCGATATTGAGTGCGATGAGCGAAGAAAAATTGAAAAATGAAAATTGAACTCCCGCCATTTTGACTCCTCAAAAAATGTAGAGTTAGTATAGCGTTAATTT
>JACXUE010000219.1 GCA_014764075.1 Sulfuricurvum sp. | reverse complement strand
TCGTAATCGCGTGAAATTTGTTTGTTAAGATCTGCTACCAACGGATAACGAACTTGACCGATACCACCTTGGTTTACTGGAGTGTTTTTCCATGCAAAGTGACTGAATTGTGAATCAACCGATACGCCGATAACGTTGATTCCGCGCTCTGTGAACGCTTCAAGACGGTGATCGAACGCGATCAATTCAGATGGACAAACAAACGTAAAGTCGAGTGGATAAAAGAAAAGAACGGCACCTTTTTCGCCGAGGTTTTCGTATAGGTTGAAGTTATCAACGATTTGGTTGTTTCCAAGAACGGCAGTGGCGGTAAAATCAGGAGCTTTTTTAGTTACGAGCATGTTGTTTCCTTGTGTGGTATTTGAGTAATGTAGGGAAATTGTAACACACAAACTTTAATTCAAATAAGTTATCAAAAAGTAACCTATCTTTCTAAAAGAAAATTTTTATTATTTAGAGTGGTTCTTGCAAAGTGATCCTCTCCTTTGGATATAATCACAAGATGATTACGTTCAAACACCTATTTTCGATGATGCTCCACTACAAACGCTCTTTAATTTTGGGTAATATCATTGCGATTGCCGCAACATTGGTTTCGATCCCCATACCGTTGCTGATCCCTCTACTCGTCGATGAGGTTCTGTTGGAGAAAAAAGGGTGGATGATCTACATCGCGATCGTTTTGGCGGTGACGATTGCATTGCGGTTTCTCTTTTTCATCCTGAGCGTCGTATCGCAGCGCTACTTTATCACTCTCTCCCAAGAGCTCTCTTTTTCTCTGCGTGTGAGGGCGTTAGAACATCTTAAACGTGTTTCGATGGCATCGTACGAGTCTCTCGGAAGCGGTAGAGTGATCACCCATCTCATCACCGATATCGATACGATCGAGCAGTTTTTAGGAGGGGCGCTTTCCAAACTGATCGTCTCTGTTGCGACCCTTATCGGTGTCGCGACGGTGCTCATTTGGATCAATCCCCTCTTTGGTATTTTGATTTTGATTTTTCAGCCGCTCATTATGGTGATTACCCGTAAAATCTCCTCACGGGTAGGGCTCCTCAAAAAAGAGCAGAACCGTACCATCGGGGAGCTTTCCGATAATCTAACCCAGATGTGCGATCTTTTCGGGCAGATTCGGGCGAGCAATAAAGAGGAGCGTTTTGTTTCCCAAGCGATCCACCAGTCAAAGCGTCTCAAAGCGAGTGCCTCCGAATACGGCATCAAAGCGCTTGTGGGGGAGCGTTACTCTTATACTCTGTTTCTAAGCGGGTTTGAAATTTTTCGGGCCTTGGGGCTGGTGATGGTTCTTACCTCCAATCTCTCAATTGGATTGATGTTTGGGATCTTCGGCTATTTGTGGTTTATGATGACTCCAGTGCAGGAGTTGCTCTCTTTGCAATACAGTTTTGCCAACGCCAAAAATGCCCTTAATCGTCTCAATGAACTGCTCAATCTCCCTGTCGAACCCCAAAGTGCGGTTTCTGAGGCTTTGGAGAGAGGGGGACTGAGTATTCAAACCCGCAATCTCGTTTTCGGTTACGGAGAGAACGATCCTGTCCTCAAAGGGGTGTCGATCACCATCGACGCGGGAAAGACGGTGGCGATCATCGGAGCTAGCGGGAGTGGAAAGAGTACCCTTTCGCAACTGCTGGTCGGATTTTACCCTCCGACATCGGGTGAGATTTTCTACAATGGAAAAAGGGCTGAGGAGATCGGGTATTCCCATATCCGTGACGCTGTTTTCGTCGTGCTTCAGCAGCCGATGATGTTTAACGGAACCCTTCGGTTCAATCTCACGATGGGCGATGAGGTTAGCGATGAGGAGATTTGGAATGCATTAGATATCGCACAGCTCTCATCGTTTGTCAACAATCTCCCCGATGCTTTGGAGACCGAAGTGGGAAAATTCGGCATTCGACTCTCCGGCGGTCAGCGTCAGCGCCTCTCCATCGCTCGGATGGTGTTGGCAAATCCCCAAGCGGTCATTTTCGATGAATCGACATCGGCTTTGGACGTCCATACCGAGAGCGCTTTGTTTGAAGCGTTGCGTCAGTTTTTAAAGGGCAAAACGGTTGTCATCATAGCGCATCGTCTGAGTACCGTCGAGCATGCCGATTATATTTACGTTCTCGAAAACGGTAC
>JACXUE010000218.1 GCA_014764075.1 Sulfuricurvum sp. | reverse complement strand
GTCCATGGCGATAGTATCAAGTTCGTCATGGAGTATGAGAAGCTAAGCTATCCCGAAGCGATCGAAAAATTGGCCGCTTCCACCCATTTCACCCTCCACTATACCGACGATACCAAACAGAAAAAACGCTCATATCTCCTCGAAACTCTCAATGAATGGTATCAAAAGCTTTTAGAACAAAATACGACGGCAATAAAATATCTCCATGAGCGGGGTATTTACGCTTCCAGTATCGAACGATTCGGAATCGGCTACGCCCCCACCTCGCCCGAGACACTCCGATTTTTGGAACAGCGTAAACTCTCCAGCGCTGAAGCGATCGAGCAAGGGGCGATCGGACGGGGAGATGACGGTCGTCTTTTTGCCCGCTTTATCGAGCGAATCACGTTTCCGATCCACTCCACTAGCGGAGCAATCGTCGGATTCGGCGGGCGTACGATCACAGGGCACCAAGCCAAATACGTCAACTCTCCCCAAAGCGCGATCTTCAATAAATCCCGTCTCCTCTACGCCTATCACCTTGCCCGTGAGGCGATCTACCGTCGCAGGGAGATCATCGTTACCGAGGGGTATTTGGATGTCGTGATGCTCCATCAGGCGGGGTTTACCCATGCTGTCGCGACGCTGGGAACCGCCCTTACGACCGAACATTTGCCGCTCTTACGCAAAGGAGAGCCCAAGGTATTTGTTGCGTACGATGGGGACAAAGCAGGGCGTGCGGCCGCGTTTAAAGCCTCCAAGCTCCTCAGCTCTTCGGGGTTTGATGGAGGGGTGATACTGTTCGAGGGGGGGCTTGATCCCGCCGATATGGTCAAAAACTCTCAAATCGAGCAATTAGGCTCCCTCTTGCGCCGACCGATCCCGTTCATCGAATTTGTCATTAGCGAAAGCATCAACGGCTACGATCTCCAAGACCCCAAAGCCAAAGAGACGGCACTGCATGAGAACATCGCGTTTCTCAAAACCCTCTCGCCGCTGCTCCAAGAGGAATATCGCCCCTTTGTCGCTTCGAAATTAGGGATTTCCCCTTCGTTGATTCAACTCGGACGCACCAAAAGCGCAACGCCTGCCCCCATCAACTTTTCCTATCACGATATTTGGGAGCTGAGTCTTATCAAAACGCTGCTTGAACGCCCCTATATCGCCGATTCCCTCCTCGATTTTATCGACAGCTCGATTTTACAGTATCACAGCAACGAGTTTGAAGCGGCACTGCAAGGTCGCAGTGATGATCCGCGCCTCAGTGCGTTAATGATCGACGATCATATACGAGCATTTGAGGGGGATGATGGGTTGCGATCAGAACTCATCACCTTCTTGATCGCACACTATAATCGCGAGCTCAAAAAGGTGACAACGCAAAATACGGTATCATTCGATCAAAAATCATACTTAATACGTCAATTTCGACATAAAATTGAGAGGCTTAAGCGGGGTGAACTTGTCCCGCTTAGTTAAATTAATCTTTATACTTTTCTTTT
>JACXUE010000059.1 GCA_014764075.1 Sulfuricurvum sp. | reverse complement strand
TCAAAAGTTCCTGTTATTAACGGTTTGAGTGACAGCTATCATCCGGTTCAATTGTTAGCCGATTACATGACGATGATGGAGTGCGGTAAAGATGCAAATCCGATCGTTGCCTACGTCGGTGATGGGAACAACATGACTCATTCGTGGTTGATGCTCGCCTCTAAGCTGGGGTTTGAGCTCCGTGTCGCAACCCCCAAAGGGTACGAGTGCGATCCAATCGTAATCGCCGATGCAATGAGATTTGCCCAAGAGAGCGGAGCCAAAATAACCATTACTAACGATCCCAAAGAGGCGGTTAAAGGGGCTACGGTCGTGACGACCGATACGTGGATTTCGATGGGGCAAGAGGAAGAGAAAGCGCAGCGTTTGCGAGCTTTCCAAGGTTACATCGTAGATGATGCCTTGATGGGACTGGCAGCTGAAAATGCAATCTTTTTACATTGTCTTCCGGCGTACCGTGACGTTGAAGTGAGCGAATCGGTATTGGAAGGGGCACAAAGTGTGATTTTCGAGGAGGCTGAGAATCGTCTCCATGCGCAAAAAGGGTTAATGGTTTGGTTGAATAAACATCGATAAGGGGTTTGAATGGTTCGTTTGGTGCTATTGGGTCTTTTGGGGTTGAGTTTGTACGGTGCGGAAGCGGTTAAAGTTGGAGACAAATACAAAAACTCCGGCAAATGCAAATCGTGTCATAGCCATATCGTCAAAGAGTGGGAGGGCTCTTGGCATGCCAAATCCCATTACGCAAACGATGAATATTTTCAAAAAACAATCGATTATGTCGCCCGCAAGAGCAACGGTAGATCACTCAATTCGATCAAAATTGAGTGTGCCGCCTGTCACAATCCTCGTATTTCAGTTACCTCCACATCTTCAGAATACGATGCGATTGCGGCGTTAAAACTTGATAAAGATTCTGCTGCGACCAAAGCGTTGCAAAGCGATACGATCAGTGAAGGGATCAACTGTGTCGTATGCCACAATATTGATCAAATTTATGATAATTTACCTGAAAATGAGCGGGGAATCCATCGTGTAACGTGGATGAGATCGGGGACGATGACCGGACCGTATGATGATGCTAAGTCTCCCTATCACCGTGTAGAACAACGGGACTTTATGGAGACTAATCCCAATCAGCTCTGTTTTGTGTGCCATGCGAACGATACTTCAAGAGAGGGACACCGTTTCACTGATATGCAAGCTGAATTTAAAAGCGGCGGGAAACAGTGTGTCGATTGTCATATGGGGTCGCACAAGGAAGGGGTGGCATCAACTTTACCGGGAGCCAATGGTAAACCGACTAAACGGCTGATCCGTTCACACGGTTTTATCGGAGCTCATACCGAGAACTTATGGAAAGATGCCTTGAGGGTTGATATGCGTAAAGGTGCCAAAGGGTTGGAAGTGACATTGACCAATCCACTGCCTCATGCGTTGCCGAGCGGATTCGGTTCGCGTGAGATTATTGTCGAGGCTCAGTTTGTCAAAGGGGGCAAAATTGTCAAAACCGAAACACTCTCTCTCACGTCTCGATTTTTAACGAAGCGGGGGAAACCGACGGTTCCCCATTTGGCGAAAAAAACGGTTGAAAATGTATCGATTCCTGCTAATGGTTCAAAAACATTCATCGTCCCTTTAGAGGGCAGTGCCGATCAAGTAACGGTTGTGGTATCGTATCGCTTGGTCAATGATGAGATTCGAGAGATGTTGGATTTAAAAGATCCTCTTTGGTCGAAGAAGATGCTGATTAAGAAAGTGAATGTGAAGCTCTAAGCTCAGAGGATAGGGGGCAAACCCCCTTAATTCATCTCTACTTTGATGATCAGATCATTTCCCTCTTCGACGATTGAGAAATTGTGTTTTTGGCAAAAGGTGTCATTCATTTCCGCCGCCCACTCCTGCGCTTCGATCAATGCGTCGTCTTTGTTTTCAAATGTTTTCACCCTCTCCATACCGCTACGCTTGAAACAGCCGCACTCTTTTTCCATTTTGACGTTATACATAGAATTTACTCCTAATAGGTAATTTTTGGAAGTATAATCGTTAAAGATTAAACATTCTCCATAAAAATAGGACGTTTTGAAACTAAAGGTTATTTTTATCTTTTACTATCTGATGTTACCCACTTTACGCTCAAAGCCCGCAAAGCATCAGGGACAGCCTTGCCGATGCTAATACATATCGGCTCGGTTCCAAAGCTAAAAAAGCCAAGCAGTTGGCTTTTTTAACGCTTTTCACCCATAAAGCTTGCCATATCTTTCGGATATGGGAGAAACTAGCCCTTTTACCCTTGATTTTATCAAGTGCATAAGGTCAGTTAATATAGTGATATCATAAGGGTACTTTATGCAAAACTTCGCTACCATTCCATCTGAATTTTGGGTGCCTTTTAATGCGATACGCCGTATCGTCTTCCAAGGTACCCTCCGAAGATAAGAAGGGTCTTATCCAGAACTCAGCGAGTTCTATTCTACACCCCGTAAGGGCAAGCGTAACTGGTCGGAGATTTCCGATGGCGTATCTATCAAAGGTTTACACTATGAATAATGATGATGAAATGATGACTGAAGAAAATTTGGTTACTTTTGAAATGTTCGGTCTGAGACGTGAGCTGATGCAGAGCATCAACTATGCAGGCTTTAAAACCCCTAGTCCCATCCAACAGATGGTTATTCCTTTTATTATGGAAGGGCGTGACGTTGTCGGACAAGCTCATACGGGTACAGGTAAAACGGCAGCATTCGGTTTGCCGACATTGAATAAAATGCATCTTAAAGGGGGGATCGAAACCCTCATCATCACTCCGACACGTGAACTTGCGAACCAAGTGAGCGATGAGATCTTTAAATTCGGTAAACATTTGGGTGTCCGTACCGTGACCATTTACGGCGGAAGCTCATACAATCGCCAAATCGATTTGATCGAGCGTGGGGCGCAAGTGATTATCGCGACTCCGGGACGTTTGCTTGATATGCTTAGTCGCGATATGCTCAAAGGTTTTGCACCGTCAACCGTTATTTTGGACGAAGCGGACGAGATGCTCGATATGGGCTTTTTGGACGACATTAACGAAATCTTCACTTACCTTCCGACCGAGCGTCAAACATTGCTTTTCTCAGCAACCATGCCTGCTCCGATCAAACAGCTTGCAGAGCGTATTTTGGTGAATCCCTATTTCGCTTCTATTACAAAAACCGAAACGACCAATGCTGATATTTCGCAACAATATTACGTGATCGAAGAGTCTGAGCGTGATGATGCAATTATCCGCTTGATGGATGCCGAAGATGCGCAAAAAACGGTTGTTTTCTGTCGTACTAAAAAAGAGGTAGATCGTCTCTCCAACGTCCTCTCTGCTGCGGGATACTCGGCAAAAGGGCTTCATGGAGATATGGAGCAACGCCAACGTGAGAGCGTAATCAAAGGGCTTAAAACCGATGCAATCGACGTATTGATTGCGACCGACGTTGCGGCGCGCGGATTGCACATCGACGGTGTTACCCACGTTTTCAATTATCATATTCCTTTCGATCCTGAGAGTTATGTACACCGTATTGGCCGTACTGGACGTGCGGGCAAAAAAGGGGTAGCGATCACCCTCGTAACGCCGTTGGAATTCAAAGATCTTCAACGTATTCGTGCCAAAGTGGGTGCGACAATGGAGCATGCTTATATCCCCAGCAAACACGATGTTAAAGAGGCTCAAATAACCCGTTTGGTCAATGAGATCGAAAAACAGCACATTTACGATGAGGCGCACAAAGTTCTTGATTTGCTCAAACAAGACTATGATCAAGAGCAAATTGCGTATAAATTGATTTCCGTCTTGATGGAGCGCAACACCGTTCAAGGGCCAAATCAGATCGGTATTGCGGCGGAGCGTTTGGAGAAAATTCTCCATAATTTTGAGCGGCGCGGAAACGATCGTGGCAGGAACGGTCGTCGTCCGAGCGGATTTAACCGTAATCGAAGCGGAGGCAACCATAACAGTAGCGGGGGCAGATACCGTGGTAGCAGTGACCGTAACGGCGGTGGTGAGCGCGGCGAAAATGATCGTTCTGAGCGCTCACGCAGTTTGAGCGGGCAAAAATCGAAACCACGCTACTAGTTGATGTTATCCACTTTTGGGGCAAAACTCGAAAAGCGATAGGGGCTAATCTCGCCATACCCCCCAAAGCTGGTTGTATCATGCCTGATTCCGGAGAATCACCAATGAGAATCGAGCTCTCGTTTGATCTTCTCTAAAAACGGCTCCATCGGAGTCTCCAACACAAATCCCTCTCTTTGTTTTGTTCCCCACATCGGTTCGGGAAAATATTCATCATTTTCAAAACGCGCCATGATATGCCAATGGAGACGTGGAAGCATGTTTCCGAAGGAAGCGATATTGATTTTCGCTGGCTTGAAATAGATGAGCATCTCTTTTTCGATGAGATCGAGCGCATCCCAAATCATTATTTTCTCTTTAGCACTGCAATGTGAGAACTCTTTATGGGGTGCATGGGTAAAAATTTTGAGCCAAGGGATGGATGATTCGTGAAGTTCAATATAAATAAGAGAGTTGGAGTAAATCATAGACGACCTTTTTTAAAAGTCGCTAATTGTAGCAAAAGAGGCTCTTTATTTACCTTTACCGGCAAAAGGGACGAGGGCGCTTCCCCACGTCAAACCGCCTCCGAATGCATCGAGAAGCATCAGTTCGCCGTTTTGCAGTCGTCCCGATTCGTAGATGTCATTGATCGCCATCGGAATTGATGCACCGGAAGTATTGCCGTATTTTTCAACGGTGAGTACTACTTGTTCATCCGCGAGGTTAAGAGCATCTCCGACCGCTTTGATGATACGGTAGTTGGCTTGATGGGGGACAAAATGTTTTATGTCGGATGAGGAGATATTGTTTTGTTCCAAAATCTCAACAACATCGCTAGTGAGAGTGCGAACGGCGACTTTGAACGTCTCGTTCCCTTTCATCTGCATAAAACATCCTGCCGCTTCACGATCAAGGGCGTCATGGACTGAACCGCTTCCGCCGTTAGGGGTCATCAGAAGATCGGCAAATGAGCCGTCTGAGCCGGTATGGATATCGATGATCGCTTCGTTTTTGTCCTCAGTTGCACTGATGAGTGCCGCTCCGGCACCGTCGCCAAAGAGGATGCACGTTCCGCGATCGGTATAGTCGGTGATAGAGCTTAGGCGTTCGGCACCGACGATGAGGACATTCTTTTTCATTCCCGATTCGATAAATGCTTTGGCGACGGAGAGGGCGTAGACGAATCCCGTACACGCCGCAGAGATATCAAATGCGGTTACTTTGTCCAAACCAAGTTTGTTTGCGATAATGGTTGCGGTAGAGGGCATGCAAAAATAATCGGGTGAGATCGTAGCGCAAACCAGCATATCGATCTCATTTTTAGCGATTCCGCTCCGCTCAATCGCAAGTTCCGCCGCTTTGACCCCCATATCGCTGGTCGTTTCGTTCCCAGCTGCAATATGACGTTCTTTGATTCCGGTGCGCTTGGTGATCCACTCATCGCTGGTATCGACCATCACCTCTAAATCGGCATTGGTCAAAACTTTTGAGGGGACATAAGCCCCAATGGAACGAAACGCAGCGTACATACTTAGCCTTTTAGATAAATCGGAAGTTATTTCTTGAGCTCTTCGAGATGGTTTTCAATGTGAACATTGACACCGGTGTCGACGTAGCGAATAGCTTGAAAAATCGCATTTTTGATTGCCTTAGGATTGCTTTTACCGTGGCTGACGATGGCACACCCTTTGATCCCGATCAATGGAGCACCGCCGATTTCAGCGTAATCAATCTCTTTTTTCAATAGATGAAACACTTTGCGCATCAAAAGAGCTCCGGTGATTGCGATCGGGGATTTACGGATATACTCTCTGATAAAGTAGCTGATGGTTGATGCTACCCCTTCGGATGCTTTGAGGACAAGGTTGCCGATGAAACCGTCACAAATGATAACGTCGCACGAACCATCAAATATATTGTTCCCTTCGACATTCCCGATGAACCCCTTTTCCCCCTCCAACATTTTGAAGGTCTCTTTGGTTGCTTCGTTCCCTTTGGAGTCCTCTTCGCCATTGGCTAGAAGTCCGACTCGGGGAGTGTTGATTTTGAGCATATCTTGAGCATAGTAGTAGCCCATGATCGCAAATTGGTGTAAATGTTCTGGTTTGCAATCGACGTTTGCCCCCGCATCCATCAAGATGCTGCGCTGACCCGTTTTAGTCGGCATCAGCGTCGCTAATGCAGGACGGAGAACGTGTTTGAGTCGTCCGAGACGAAGGGTAGCAAGAGACATTGTCGCACCGCTGTGACCGGCACTTACAACACCGTCTGCTTGTCCTTCTCGTACCAGTTCGATCGCTTTGTAGATGGAGCTCTCTTTACGCTTGAGTCCGTCGGTTGCCGCATCCCCCATATCGATGACATCGTCGGCTTCGACGATTAAAATTTTATCATTATAGCCCTTGGGTAACAAAGATAAAATCTCATCTTTTTTACCAACTAGAATTGGTTGAAACTTTGATTCTTTTAAAGCTTCAAGTGTCCCTTTTACAATTGGTTCGGGACCGAAGTCCCCACCCATTGCATCAATTGCAATTCTAATCATCGATTATTTATACTCACCGGTAGTCGGATTAACGTAGTGAGACAATTTGTATGTGCCGTCTTTGTCTTTGACCGGACGAGCGAGAGAAATTTTATAGTGAGTTCTGCGTTTAGCGGCGCGAGAGTGGCTCACTCTTCTTTTAGGTACTGCCATAGTATGTATCCCTTTCTTTTTTAGATTTAATCAGAACTCTCGATCGAGCGAGGTTCCTTCACAATTTTTGCAACAAAAATAGTCGCTTTTGACAAGTTCGATTTCCGATCGTAGAAGCTCTTCCATGTCAAGAATGGAGTGATCGATCTCAACCACGTCCATCTCTTCTTCAAAGCCCTCATAAATACCATCGCTTAGATAAAAAGCGATCTCTTCGTTTAATGATTTTTCAACCTCTTCGGCACAAAGATCACAAGGAATCGAAATACTCCCCGTAATTGTACCGTTTAATTGAGCAAGATTGCTTTTTATTAGGATTAGATCGCCCGAAAAAAAAGCATTGTCACGATTTACCTCAAAATGAAGCGGTTGTGAGCTCAATTTTTTAAACGCAATTTTCATCACAGTTACGAAATTTCGCGCCCTGAGAAGAAAAATGCGATTTCGTTTTTCGCATTTTCAAGTGAATCGCTACCGTGAACGGCATTGGCATCGATGTTTTCAGCAAAATCTGCACGAATAGTCCCTGGCGCAGCTTCTTTAGGGTTGGTTGCGCCCATCAAATCACGGTTTTTAAGAACCGCATTTTCCCCTTCGAGAACCGATACAACAACCGGACCGCTTACCATGAAGTCAACGAGGTCGTTGAAGAAAGGGCGTGCGGCGTGTACTGCGTAAAACGCTTCTGCGTCTTGACGTGAAAGTTGGACTTTTTTCATAGCCGCGATTCTAAGACCGTTGCTTTCGAAACGATCCAAAATTTTACCGATGACACCCTTGGCGACGGCGTCAGGCTTGATGATTGACAACGTTTGTTCCATCAAT
>JACXUE010000058.1 GCA_014764075.1 Sulfuricurvum sp. | reverse complement strand
ATTGCACATACGCAAATAACGAAGAAAAAAGCGATTAGTATCCGATTGCTTGAAGATGATTTAGATAGAATTAAAGCACGTGCGTTGCATGAGGGATTACCCTATCAAACGTTGATTAGTTCTGTCATTCATAAATATTTAAAAGGTGAATTACGCCCTGTGTAAGGGGGTAATATCAAAATTAAACTTTTATTAACTGATGTTACGCACTTTCCGAGCTATGAGCGTAAAGTGCGTAACATCAGCTATTAAGATAAAATCGCTTTGGCTAACTCAAACTGATTAGCAGTCATAATATGGATTTTGGGATGGAAGGCTTTGAGTTTTTTGAAAAGGTTTTTACTCAGCTCAAATCCGACACGGTATTCCTCTTCTGGGCTGATGAGGGATGCCGCTTCAAGCGCTTCGATCCATTCGCTTGGTACAAATATTCCCGGAACATTCTCATCTAAAAAGCGGGCGGTACGAAGTTTGGTGATCGGGAAGTAGCCCAAAACGAGGACGCAAGAGCCATTGTTCTCATGGTTGGCTTCTGCCATCATTTCGAGCAGTTTACGGGCAATTTCGAGATCATACACGGGTTGGGAGATGATGGCGATTGCTCCGTGAGCCACCTTTTTGGTGATTTTCTTCTGTAATGTCGCGGCGCTTTTGGCGTAGGCGTCGATCACGGCGAAAGGGTAAATCTCTTGGACGGGGGCGAGGAGTTTTTGCCCCGCCATATCGGTACCGTTGTTCAGTGTCGTGATAATGTCGAGGAGGAGTTTGCTGTTCCCCTCGAATACCCCTTTGGTGTGCGGTTGATCGGAGTAGTGGGCGCTATCGCCCGTGAGGGCGAGGATCGCGCGGATATTTGATTCATTCGCACCCAGAAGATCGGATTGCAATGCGATACGGTTGCGATCTCGCATACTCATCGTCGCCAACGTCGGTTTATGAAAACGGTTCTGAAGCATTTGTGCGGCAAAGAGGGCGTTGTATTTGAGTTTAGCCAGTGGATTGTCGGTGGTGCTGAATCCATCGACGAGTTGATCGAGACCCAATGCGGCGATTTTTTCAATTGTCGGGGCGAACTGAGCTGAGCGTGATGGTGTCGTCTCAAGGGTGATATAGTCCTCGTGACGGAGTTTTTGTATAAACGATTTGAACAAAAGCTACCCTTGGATATAATTGCGTCATTATAACAAATAGGACAGGCTCTTTTGATTAAATTAGCAGTATTTGATTTTGATTCGACCCTTATGGATGGGGAGACGATTGATTTTTTTGCCGAAGCGTTTGGAATCGGTGAACAGGTGAGTGCGATCACCGAGCGGGCGATGAATGGGGAACTCGATTTTTTTGAGTCCCTACAACAGCGTGTCACTCTTTTAAAAGGGTTGGAGTTTGGTCTTGTCGAAGAGATTTGTCAAAATTTGCCATATATGAACGGCGCGGTAGAGACGATTGCGGCACTGAAAGAGCGCGGCATCAAAGTGGTATGTTTCAGCGGCGGGTTTAGAACGGCAACGTCGTATGCGAAAAACATACTCGGATACGATGCTGATTTCTCGAATGTTTTGCATTCGAAGGATGGAAAGCTCACAGGACTGGTCGGCGGCGATATGATGTTCGATTATTCCAAGGGGGATATGTTGCAACGCCTTCAAGGACTTTTCGGTATTAGCGAAGCGGAGACAATGGTGGTCGGAGATGGTGCGAACGATCGATCTATGTTTGCCCATGCGGGGACACGCGTAGCCTTTTGCGCCAAAGAGGTTCTTAAAAAAGAGGCGAATGTGATCGTCGATACCAAAAATCTCACACAGATTATTACAAAGGTATTTTAATGTTGGAAAACTCATTATGGTTGCGTTACAACCCCGATAAAACGATCCGTGAAGTATTGGCACGTATTTATGAGATGAACGAAGCGGGGCTCTCTCCCGAAGAGATCGGCGCAGAAGTAGGACTAAAGGGTGAAGAACTCAAAAAAGCGCAGTACAAAGCGTATCGAAAAATTCGTCAAGACAAAATTCGTTTTGAAGTGCGAGCAGACAAGGTAAAAGAAGAGAGAGTTGAGGAAGAAGAATAAAAGTCTCTTCAATTAATTTTATTAATTATTCATTTATACTTAACGTGTTATCATTGTGCCGATATACCAATAACATAAAGGAAATGGAATGATGAAATCAACTTCATTTTTGCTTGCTGCACTTGTTGCAGTTGGGATGATGAGCACAGCGGCATCTGCCGATATTAAAAAAGGTCAAAAAGTCTATTTGAAAAACTGTAAAAAATGTCATGGTAACGGGACCAAAGGTGCTGCTATGCATACTCAAGAAGAGTGGGATGACCTTTTTGCGAATGGCGGAGAAAAAATCATCAAAGCTCACGCTAATGACAAATCAGCGGCCTATTTCAACGGTGAAGCTTTCAAAAGCAAATCACAAGATCTACGTGATTTCTTGTTTGAATACGGTTCTGATTCTGGAAACGTCCCTTCTTGCGGGTGATCTAACCCTATTTTCGTACCCTTTTTGGGTACAGCTTCTTAATTTCTACTTTAAACTTTTTCCTTTTTTCATAGATTCATCGTTTTTCTATAGACTCTTCCGTTACAATCCATCTAAACGTGACACTAAAGGGTGAATGTGAAGATTGTAATTTGCGGCATGAATGGATTTATTGGAAGTGCATTGGCACGTTTTTTTAAAGCCAGAGGGGATGATGTATCGTCAATCAGCGTCAGAGTGAGCACGTCCTTTGAAAGTTTGATCGAAAAACTCGATGGATGTGATGTCATCATCAATCTCGCAGGGGCAAATATTTTGGGGCGTTGGAGCGATGGGTATAAAAAACTTTTGCGCCAAAGCCGTTTGGAGACAACCCAAAAGCTGGTAGAGGCGCTCAAGCGGTGTTCTCTCCCCCCTCATACTTGGTTGAATGCTTCTGCCGTCGGAGTGTATGACTCCTACCATCAGCATGATGAATTCTCTCGTGATTTTGGAGAGGACTTTTTAAGTGAGTTGGTTCACGATTGGGAGCATGAAGCACTCAAAGCTTCTTCGGAAAATACTCGTGTATGTTTGATGCGTTTTGGGGTAGTGTATGGCAGAGGAGGGGGGGCGATGGAGAAAATGCTCCCTCCGTTTAAAATGGGATTGGGTGGAAAAATGGGGGATGGATTTCAAATGATATCGTGGATCCATCTAGAGGATTTGGTACGTGCGGTCGCTTTTTTGATCGAACATAAAGAGATTGAGGGTCCCATCAATTTCACCGCTCCCGAACCGATCAGTAATTTGGAACAGACCAAAACGATGGGGCGGATTTTGCATCGTCCCACCTTTTTTGATCTTCCGGCATGGGTGGTGAAATTCGTGTTTGGAGAAGGCTCTAGTGTGATGCTTGAGTCCAAAGAGGTCTATCCTAGAATTCTCCAAGACGCAGGTTTTGTGTTTAACTACCCTACATTTGACAGTGCGATGGAAGAAATTGTTCACGTGCAAGGGTGAGTAATTCTGAATCGAGTTGGTAGGGGTGGAGGGCTACTTCTTCGATGGTTTTAAAGTTGAAATGGCTTTTGTTGTAGCAGATTACCGAGTGGTTGTTTCCTTCTAATAGGGCATCGATCGCATAGGTGACGAATTTGTACGCCATAAGACGGTCGTAAACACTGGGGTTTCCTCCCCTCTGAATATACCCCAATACGCTTACGCGCGACTCAAACCCCAGCTCGTTTTCAAACCATTCGGAAACTTCCCGTGAGTTGAGCGCTTCGGAGACGATTGCGATGAAATAGTTACGCCCTTTTTGGATTTGAGATCGATAGCATTCGCCAAATTCGTGAATATCGATCGGCAGTTCGGGAATTAGACACATTTCAGCCCCTGAGGTGATCGCCGAGACAAGGGCGAGATAACCGCAGTTGCGTCCCATCGTTTCGATGACAAATGCGCGGCGAAAAGAGGAAGCTGTATCGCGTATCTGGTCGATCGCGTTGCGGATAACCCCAAGAGCGGTATCGACTCCGAGGCAATAGTCGGTTCCGTTGATGTCGTTGTCGATGGTAGAGGGGATACCGCAAAACGCGATCCCGGTCTCGTGATAAAAACGCTCCATCCCCCGAAAACTTCCGTCCCCTCCTAGGACGATCAGTTTGTCGATCCTGTGAGATCGGAGGTTTTCAGCGGCGATGGTACGGTAGGATGCCTCTTTGAACCGTAATGAGCGAGCGGAGCCGATTTTGGTTCCGCCCCGTGTGATAATGCCAGAGACATCTTGGTAGGTTGCGGGGGTGATGAGATTGTCAATCAACCCCTCATAGCCATTACGGACGAAATAGGGGTTGAGTCCTTTGGCGTAGCTGTATTCGACAAACCGTTTGAGTGCGGGATTCATTCCCGATACATCCCCTCCTGAACAGACGATAGCAATATTGGTATTCATGGTTTTATCTCTTGTAGGATCCATTGGGTACATTGATGCGTTAACTCCCGCGTTGCATCATCAAGCGCTTTGACCCCACCCTGTCCGTTTTGGGTCGGGGAGAGTTTGGTGATATAAAATCGTTTGGACGCGATCGGAAGTTTGGTTTTGGCATCAATCAAGCGGTAGGTGATGTCGATCACGCCGTAACTCTCTTGTTCCCCCTCCAAGCGATGATAAAAAGCGCTCAAATCCGATTCCAAGAGAATATCAGCTTGAGCCGATGAGGTACTGTTTAAAAGAGTCGCAAATAGCTTTTTTTCCTGCAACGTATGGATCAAAGAGCGCTCAATCAGCGAACTAGGCACATCGCTCCATCTTGTATAGAGATAGTTTCCAATCTCACCGTTTTCACGCAGATAGAGGAGTTCCCGACCAGATAGGGAAGGGGGTGCTTTAGGGCTCATCACGCGTAGCGTTTTAGACGACATCGGTTTTGAAAGAGAGGATTTGCCGCTGGAGGGGTAGATGGTGTACTCTTTGATCGGAGGGGTTGTGGTTGATGAACACCCCCCTAAGAACAATAGGGCAATGGGGATTAGGATTGTGGCGTAACGCATTGTTATTCTCCTGGACCGGGTTTGGGTGTTGATTTTTTAAAGAGGAGATCGGATGGACTTTCACGTAATGTTTGGAGGGCATTCTCCATCTCTTTGATCAATGCTTGGGTCCGTTGTATCAGATCGCCCAGTTCTGCGGCTGTCGGTTGAACCATCGACTGAAGATCGTATTCTCCCCGATCGATATTGGATTCGATTTTGCGGATCAATCGATGACTCTCTTGGGAGGTGGCAGCGAGAGATTCTAAGACGGTAGCCATTTTAGTCTGAGTGAGGGTATTGAAATTGCTCGATGTCGTTTTGATACCGATGGCCGCCTCTTTCATGCTCCCTAGTGAATCGGTCGCATTTGATTCTAGGGCTATACTACGCTCCAAGAGGGTTTGGATCTGATTTTGATACCCATCGATTTGAGCGGTGAGGGAGCGGAAATGTTCTAGTGATTGGGCAATATTATCGACATTGCGATCGCTGAAAATCCGATCGGCCCGATCAAGTGTGGTGGAGAGTTTGGAGGCGACGTTACTGAGCGATTCGTCAAGCCGTTTAATCAAAGAGGCTGATGAGGGGATGGTGGCGATGTTGTGTTGGCTGGTTGTGAGGAGCGGAGCATCTTTGGATCCGCCTACGATTTCAATGAACGCAAGCCCTGTGATACCGTAGAATTTTAGCACGGCGGTGGAGTCGGTTTTAATCGGGGTCGTTTTCTCAATTTTGAGGGTGAGTTCTACCTCTTCGCTGTTGAGGGGGTTGATTCGGATCGATTCCACTTTGCCGACATCCACGCCATGAAATTTGACGGCAGCTTCGGGGGCAAGTCCGGAGACCGATTCGGTAATGTAGACGTGGTAGCGATGGTAAGCGGCTTCATCTTGGTTGTATTTGCCCAACCAAAACGCAAATGCGACCAATGCACTTCCCAACAAGAGGACAAATATCCCGACGGCGGTATAGTTAACCTTTGATTCCATGAGAACCCTTTTGGAAAAAATAATCGATAATGGGGTGATCGATTTGGAGCACTTCATCGAGTCTCCCCTCTGCAACCACCTTTTTCTCCCCTAACAGTACAAACCGATCAACGATATGGTGTATGGTATCCAAATCGTGTGTCACCATGACTACCGTAAGCCCCAAAAGATCGCGTAGCTTTGCAATAAGAGCATCAAACTGCCGTGAACTGAGCGGATCGAGCCCGGAGGTAGGCTCATCCAAAAAGAGGAGCTTCGGATCGAGAGCCAATGCCCGTGCTAGGGCTGCGCGTTTGATCATCCCTCCGCTGAGTTCATTGGGGTAGAGATAGCGTGCATGTTGCGGTAAACCGACTAAATTGATTTTGAGGTTTACGAGTTCATCAATCAGTCTAGGGGAGAGGTCGGTGTATTCTCGGTATAAAATCGCTATGTTTTCGCCAACCGTGAGGGAGGAGTAGAGGGCTCCGGATTGGAATAATACTCCCCATTGACGGCGAAGCTCTTGGGTTTGAAGCGGTGTGATCGTGTTGAAATCGTGCCCGAGAACCTTCATCGTGCCGCTATGAAACGGTTGCAAGAGGATCATTTCGCGCATCAACGTCGATTTCCCCGATCCGCTCCCCCCAAGCAGCGCATAGATTTCGTTTTGATAGACGGTGCAACTGACATGATCATGGATAACGGTGTTTCCAAAAGCACTCACAATATCGGTTGCTTCTATAACGATTGAACTCATAATTTCAACTTGGTGAGGAGGATGGAAAACAGAGCATCGCACGCGATGACCAAAAAGATGGCGTTAACAACACTTTTGGTGGTGTATAATCCGATACTCTCGGTATTGGATGAGACCTGAAATCCCCGATACGTACTCACTATGGCGATCAAAAAGGCGAAAAATGGCCCTTTAACGATTCCGATAATGTAGTGTTTGATAGCGAGAGCCCCTTGCAGGCGATTTAAAAATTCGGTAAAACTAAGATTAGAGTGTGCCTGAGCGATAATCATACCACCGAATATACCGATGATATCAGCAAAAAAAATCAATAAAGGTATGACAATCATAAGGGCAAATACTCTCGGCCATACCAAAAAGGTGAAGGGCTCAAACCCCATCGTCTTCATGGCATCGATCTCTTGGGTCATTTTCATCGCTCCGATTTGGGCGGTGAATGCTGAACCGCTGCGCCCAGCAACGACGATGGCCGTGATGAGGGGGGCAAGTTCCCGAGAGAGTGATATGCCGATAGTATCGACGATGAAAATATCGGCACCGAATTTTTGAAGCTGCACGATGCTTTGATAGGCGACAACCACGCCGATCAAAAATGCACTTATAGCTATAATAGGGAGAGCTTGTGCACCAGTGGTGTATATATGTGAGACAATAGAGTGATAACGGATTTTTGAAGGGTGCAAAAGGGTATAAAGAAGCCACATACATGATTCCCCCAAATAGGTTAGAAAATCTTTGATCCCTCTGATACTGTTATAGGTATGATATCCTAAAAGATAGAGTCTGCCTAGTGAGGAGGGTGCGGGTTGCTTTGGGGGATATGATGAATACAGGAGAGAATAAAGACGTTCGTGTTTAGTACTGAAATGATGAATAGTTGTCGTGAAACCGTTGTGATGATACAACTCTACTATGAGATGGAGAAGTGCTGCACCGGATGAATCAAGATCGTCGAGCTCGCTCATATCTATTTGAGCGTTAGCGTGAAGCGGTATATTGGAGATCAATGATTCAACCCCTGAGAGATAGGGGAGAGTCCACGAACCTCTGCAGGTTAGGAGAGTGATCCCATTAGGGGAATCGGCAGTGATGGTGAGTGTTGCCGGATGTGCACTTTGCATCCTCTATTATAACAGAACTTTTTTCTTTGAGGTTATAAGTACAGCGAAGATTGCGCATACAGAGGTGATACTTGCGATTGAAAATCCGGTCGGCAGATCAAATACAAAAGCAAAAACGGATGCTGTTAAAGTGATAATGACTCCGATCAATACGGCAAAATAATAAGGGTTGAACCGTTGTTGAGTGTGCGCCATGATTGCAGGAGCAACCAGCAGAGTAAAGACAACCAATACCCCCACAAGTTGTACGGATGAAGTAACCGTTAATGCCAGTGCGCCGAAAAAGAGAAGTTCGCGGATAAATCCTTTGGTTTTAGGGTAGAAGAACCAAACGATAAAACCGATGATGCCGTATGTTACGACAGCTTGGAGTAGTTGATCGGCAGTGACAAAGAGGATATCATTGGCTAAAAGGGATTTGAAATGCTCCAACCCTTCGGCACTGTGTGCCAAGATCATTAGGATTCCTCCCGCACCGGTTATGTAGATAAGCCCGATAAACGCTTCAAGTGCGATATCTCTTGTCGTTGCCCAAGCGATCAGCAAGGCGCTTGAGAGAGCAAACAATAAGGTAAAAACCTGATTGTATTGACCCTCAAAATATCCTAAACTGATCGCATATCCCAGTGCCGCCATTTGTGCAATGGAGAGATCGGTAAAAATGACCCCGCGTTGCAAAATTCCAAAACCAAACCATGAATGAAGGAGGATAAGGATAATCAGGAGTGCGGCAGGGATTAGGAATAAATCGATCATCTGAGATTTCCGATCAACGTATCAAAAAGTTTCGTCACATCAGTGACATTGCTCATCGCTCCGACATCATGCGGGGATAGAGTAATCGATATTGCGCTTTTGTCTTGGAGAAATTTAGCTGTTTTTGTTGAATGATAGACGTCGTGCATGATTGTAAAGGGCTTTTGCTCATGAATGAGTGTAATGAGCTTTAGGGTATGTGATGCTGATGGGGGGATCCCAGCCAAAGGCTCGATAGTTGCGACACTTTTAAGCCCGTAAGCGCGTAAAAAATAGTTGAAAAGGGGGTGATATTGGATCACACTTTTTCCCCTCAGTGGAGCCATTTGAGACTCCCAGCGTTTAAGATTGAGACTCCATGTTTGTTTGAACGCGAGATTGTTTTTGTGGTATTCATGCTTATGTGTCGGATCGTTTGCGCTCAAAAAGGTTTCGATCGCATCGGTCAAGAGGGGGATGTTTCGGGGATCGAGGTGGAAGTGGGGATTCCCATCGGCGTGAACATCTCCCCTTGCACGGCTAGTATCGGTAGGTATGTCGATAAGTTGGACGCTCTTAGAGAGTTCCAAAATATGATTTTTTTGTGCCAGTGCATTATTGGATGCACGTGATAGCAAAGGGGGGAGCCAACCGACTTCCAGATCGGCTCCGTTTGTGATCAGTAGATCAACACCGCGTACTTTGCTTACCAATGAAGGCTTGGGAACAACAAAATGGGGATCCCAATGCCCAGCTGAGAGGAGTTGAACCTCTACGTGCTCTCCCCCTACCGTTTTGGTCAAATCGGCGATATACGGATAGGTTACCGCAACACTGAGCTGGGCATAAAGCCCGCTAAAGAGCGCAAACAAGAGGATTAAAAGTTTCATCACATATCCTTAAAACGCATGGGCGCCATGGGTGCCGA
>JACXUE010000057.1 GCA_014764075.1 Sulfuricurvum sp. | reverse complement strand
AGTTTTCTGCCATATCCGAAAGATATGGCAAGCTTTAGGGGGTTGTAGAGAATTTGTCCCTGATGCTTTGCGGGCTTTGAGCGTAAAGTGGGTAACATCAGCTGATAATTTTTCGTGACAATTCTATCCAAAAAATAAAAAAATAAAATGATTTATTTACATTTAACGTCATAGGGATTAAACTGCCACATTTATGGGCTAGCACCAAGAAAGGACACCATGTTTGATGTAACACCTATCCATCCCGGCAAAATACTCCAAGAAGAGTTCCTGAAACCTTATAGCCTCAGCCAAAATGCCCTAGCCAACGCTATCGGCGTATCACCCCGCCGTATCAACGAAATCGTTAACCGCAAGCGATCTATTACTGCTGATACGGCATTACGTCTCTCCATCTATTTCGGCACAACCCCCGATTTTTGGCTCCATCTGCAATCCAAATACGATTTGGAAATGACCAAAGAGAGCGCATGGGACAAAATCAGTTCACAAGTAAAAGCGCGGGTGGCATAGTTTGGCAAAGAAAAAGAAAAAAATGATCAAACTGAACCAGCAGATTCGCCACTATTTCGGCGATGAGGGGTTCGATGAGGGGATAGAGCGGGTTCCGACCGACGTACTGATCGCTTTGGCCCATACGCTTGGAATATTCAACGGAACCACCGACAAAGCAACGCTAATCAAAACCTTTCGCCGTTTGTGGTCGGAGGGGGAGAGCGAAACCAGAGAAATGATCGTCGCCTTTTTCAAACATGAGGGGAAAATATACCCCAACCCGAAACCGCGTGAAAAACCGCATGAGCGGGAAGCGAAAATCGACGAGCTTTTGGAAGCGTTTGAGCTGAGCGACGAAGAGCGACGTGATCTGCATGCGGCACTTATCGACATCCGCACCCGTAAAATCACCCCCGATAAAATCGCGTCCAAACTCGAGCATATCCGATACACCCGTAAGCGTGAAATACTTGAAAAAGCGGTTGAAGGAAGATTCGACTATGATGATTCACTCGAATACTACGCCCCGATCATCTACAACATCGGCGGTGAGAGTTTTACCAAAATCCATATTCTTAAAACCGCACCCCTCAACGAAAAACGGCTCCATGAAGAGAGTATAGAGGTATTAACTCCTGAAATCACCGAGTTAAAATCGGCACTAACAAATCAAAAACAAGAACAAACCAATACGTTTTTAAAGTCCCTCAATCTAAACAGCCACCGCTATCTCACCCGCGAGCAGATCATTGCTTCACTCAAAAGTGCCCCTCCCTCGACCCAAACGTACGGAACGCTTAGCACCGATATGCTACGAGATGTTTTAGCGCATCATCTGGGCACCCCCCTCATCTCGGTCGGAAGTGATGATTTGATCATCGAATTCGAAAAATCGCTCTCTCTCCCCTATCGAAATACTCCGATTGAGTATACTCTCTCTCTCCATCTCGATGCTCATGAGCTGAGCCGCCAAATATGGAGCGAAGAGGAACTCGCCATCGCGGAGATGGTGGAAGAGCAAAGCGTCCACGAAGAGAGAGCTTTTTTAAATGAGCTGGAACATTTGGTGAATGAGTGTCGCGAACGCTCTAAACTGCTGGAAATGGACAATATCCATCTCTACGGCATCATCTATGAGCTCCTGCTGCCCCATCTAACCCATACTCCTCACATCAGTGCCAAAACATCCCGTCGGGTACTGTTTGCCTTCGATCAGCGCATTGCCGGAGAACTTCTCAAACGTCAGCGCCAAGCACTGTTAGCGCGAACGGTGCGCGATTTTAAAAACCTCTTCCCACTTGCCCGTTCGCTTCGCCGTCGTCTGATCTTTCACACGGGGCCTACGAACAGCGGTAAAACCTATACGGCGTTTCAACAGCTCAAAAAGGCAGGAACAGGGTACTATCTCGCACCGTTACGTTTGTTGGCGCTAGAGGGGTACGAGAGCCTTTGCGACGATGGGGTGAGTGCGTCGCTTATCACCGGAGAAGAACAGCTCCTAGATGAAGATGCGACCCATATCAGCTCCACGATCGAAATGCTCAGTTTTGAAGTTGAGGTCGATTGCTGCGTCATCGATGAGGTGCAGATGATCGACGACCGTGATCGCGGATGGGCGTGGGCAAATGCCATCATCGGCGCCCCCGCCAAGACCGTTATTATGACGGGATCACCCAATGCCCGCGAAGCAGTTATCGCGTTAGCCGAATATCTCGGTGAACCGCTGGAGATCGTCGAGTTTGAACGCAAAAATCCCCTCGAACTCCTCAAAAACGCCACCCCCATCACCGCTATCGAGCCTAAAACCGCCGTGATCGCCTTTACCCGCTCCAACGCCCTGCGTCTCAAACAACAGCTCTCTCGCAACTATCGCACCAGCGTCATCTATGGTAATCTCAGCCCCGAGGTACGCCGTGAAGAGGCACGCCGTTTCCGTGAGGGGGAGACCGATATTCTCGTCGCTACCGACGCAATCAGTATGGGGCTGAACCTTCCGATCAAAACACTCCTCTTTTCCAAAGCGGACAAATTCGACGGTCAAAACCAGCGCAATCTCACCGCCACCGAGGTGCGTCAAATCGCTGGACGGGCGGGACGGTATGGACTAAGTGAAAAAGGGTATGTCGGGGCACTTACCCCTGATGTACTCAAAACGATTTCAAACCTCTTTACCAAAAATATCGAGCCTATAACACTCCCGTTTAATGTGATGGCAAATTTTGATCACATCATGCTGGTCTCGAACATTTTGGAGGAGAGATCCCTCTCCGCCATCGTCGATTTCTTCGTCCAAAACATGAAATTCGAAGGACCGTTTCGTGCCGCGAATCTAGAATCGATGCAGGAAGCCTCCGCCATCGTCGATCGCTATGATCTGGATATGCGGACCAAATACACTCTCGCTACCGCCCCCCTCTCCACCTCATCTCCGCTGGTGATGGCGGCATTTGAGCGCTATGTGAGAGCGTTAGAGCAGAAAAAACCGATTGCGTATATCCCGCCGCAGCGACTGGGACATTATGCGTTATCGATGGAGGAGCTCCAAGAGGCGGAAGATCGGATCAAAGAGATCAGCTTGTATCTATGGCTTTCGTATCGAATGGCTGAGTTTTTCGTCGATGCGGAAAAAGCACGAGCTTACCGAGGAGAACTCAACCGTTTTATCGAAAATTCTCTCCAACAAAGTCACTTCGTCCCGCGCTGTAAAACATGCGGGAAACCACTCTCGCCGAATGCGGAATTTGCCATCTGTCAAAGCTGTTTTAACAATCTCAACCGATCTAAGCAAGGCTCTAGAAACAGAGCAAATCGGAATAATCAAAACGTGAGGGATTCAAAAAAATCTTTTCGTCACGGATAACGAGGCGCCCATCGCTCTCTTCAACCGCCGATTCAAAACGACTTTTGATCTTTTTTTTCTCTTTGTCTTTGATCCGCTTGAGTTTGAGAAACGATTTGAGTGATACCCACTCCTCAATCTCCGTATCAACGACATCGGCATTGATCGCATCGACTTCTTGCATCACCGCATCAGGGTTGGCATGGGAGAGAAATTTGGTGGCAACGACATGGAGAACGCTACGCAATTGCGCATCACGCTCTTTGTAAATCTGCTCTACTTTGATCCGCTCATTTATCAACATCTGCTCTCGCTGATCACGTAGACGGTTGGTCTCTTTTTCGAGATAGTCCACTTTTTCACGAAGACGCTCGTTCTCTTGCTCGATGTATTGGGTATAACGGTTATCGCTCACCATGTTATCCGACGTGCCCGTTTTGGTTGATTCTACCGCAACGTATTTCACCCCGTTTTCGACAATACAATTCAAACTTCCCCGTCGTATGCGGTTATGGATCGCCTCTTTGGAGACATTAAAATATTCTGCCGCATCTGCAATAGTCATTTTTTTCATGATTTTCCTTGTTTGTGTAGCATTTTGATAAACGAATTAACCATCTCCATATCCAAATGCCCCTTCATCTGTTGTTTCATCAAAGCCAGTGACTCAAACGAACTCATAGGATCTTTATAGGAGCGTTTCGTAGAGAGCGCGTCAAACACATCGCACACCCCGATAATTCGCGCAATTTCACTTTGGCATCCCCATCCACAGCAGTATCGCTTTGGAGAAAAAGGCTCATGGCACTTTTGGTTTCATTCGGCAAAAAAAGATTAAAATCGATTTGAGACCCCTTGGTAATAAGGCGCTTGTCAATCCGTTTGTACTTTTTTTGCTTCATCGATTTACTTTTATCGGAAATTATCAAAGACCAAC
Source organism: Sulfuricurvum sp. (assembly GCA_014764075.1). Lineage (GTDB taxonomy): Bacteria > Campylobacterota > Campylobacteria > Campylobacterales > Sulfurimonadaceae > Sulfuricurvum. The sequence goes on along the minus strand of JACXUE010000057.1, from coordinate 3,352 downwards.
GGAGCTTCCCACTCCATCCCTTTGATATGATGCATTATTTTTTGGAGCTCGTCGATCTGTTTGGATTTAACGCGGATGTGTTCACCCTCGATTTGCGCCGATGCTTTGGTTTTGAGATTTTTGATTTCGGCTACGATTTTTTTCGCCTCCTTGGCATCAATCGTATCGACAATTTTATAGGTCGCTTTACGGGTTCCGCCACTGGCGTCTTCGGTTTTGAGTTCACTGAGCGCTTTTGACGATAGACCCCGTTTGACCAATTTAGCGATCACAATGTCTTTGAGGGCATCGAGTTTGTTATCACTCGAAGCGAGGAGGATAAGCTGTTTCTCTTTTTCACGGTAGTTGATCTCATAGGTTATCCCTTTGAAATCATAACGCCCGATTACCTCTTTTTCGGCTTGGGCTATCGCGTCTTTAAACGCTTGGAGATCGATTTTTGCGGAGATATCGAAAGAGTGTTCGGATGCCATATGTGTTTGTCCTATAAAATGTATTTTATAACACTTAGTATAACACACGCAATCCTTAATATTTTAAAAATCCCATCCCCCTAAATCAAAACTTCCCCCGAAATTCATCGTCGGATCGGGATAGCCCAACATACCGCTTTTCATCCGAAGCATTTTGATATCCTGCATCGGAGCGATCGATTGGGGACACACAGGGACACACGCTCCGCAGAGGGTACAATCCCAAATACCGTTGGTCTGAACGGTAGCCATTTTTGATTCGATATCCGACTCGCGCGGATCGTTCACATAACGCCATACCCTCGTTAGGGCGAACGGTCCGATAAAATCTGGATTAGCGGCATAGACGGGACAAGCGCTGTAACACGACACACAGAGGATACAATCGCTTTGCGTCTCGATCCGCTCCATCTTCTCGGCACTGACATGATCTGCTTTTGAGGATTCGCTCCATCCCATTCCGGCACGGTTGCATCGTTCAACCATAGAGCTATCGACCACCAAGTCCCGAATAACGCGAGCATTACGAATCGGCTCAACCTCATCCCCATCGGAGGGTTTATACTCACACATCAACTGCTCACGCCCGTTTACCTGTACCGCACAGCTACCGCATACTCCGCTGCGGCACCCATGTGAATAGGTCAATGTCGGATCAAGCGACGTTTTAATGTGATTGAGAACCGTCAATAACGTTACATTTTCTAACTCGACGTTATAGGTTTGTGCTTCATCGTTATGCGAGCGTTGTATTGAAATAGTCATTAATCACACCAACCATTTATTGTATACGTCATCGGAATAAAATCCCGATTGACTACGCTAACGCTGTGTTTCCTTCGGCAGGAAGCCCACGCGCAGTACACCGCGCTTATATATTCACACATCAATCACACCACTCTTTTTCGTACTCTTCATCATCTTCAAACTCATCATCGTTTTGATCATTCAAACGTGTAAGCGTCGGGCTTACTGCCAAAGTAAACCCAGTGTTAACATAGCCGAACGGGACGCGTTCCGTCGGCGTATTTATAGTAAAAAGTCCGCGCATAGCACTCCATCCTCTTTCCATGTAATTGTGTGGGCTCCAAACATTTGATCGTTTCGTGCGGGGGCATCGATCCGATAATGCGCCCCCCTGCTCTCGACACGGCTGATCGCACTCACCACGATGATTTCCGCCAACTCGATTTTGTTTCCGAACTCGATAAATTCGACCAAATTGGTATTGCACACCTTGGACTTGTCACGCGGTCCCATAAACGGCAATTCCTTCTGCATCTGACGAATCGCCCCAAGCACCGCTTTGAGCCCCATATCATCACGCACCAAACCGACGTTGTTATAGAAGATGTTCGCTAACATCTCCTGTTTTTGGTAAAAATCGATCTGGTTGGTAAAATACATCACCCCTCGAATAAAGTTCGTATCTTTGGCATATTGCGGATTTTCAACCGCCGGCGCAGGGTATCGTTCCCCATACTCAGACGCATTGCGTCCGCACTCACGCCCAAATACGACCAGCTCCAACAGAGAATTTCCCCCCAAACGGTTTGCTCCATGCGTTTTATGGTTGGCGCACTCCCCGACGGCAAACAATCCATTCACGGAACTCATACAGTTTACATCGACTTCGATCCCCCCCATGCTGTAGTGGGCAGAGGGTTTGATAGGGATCAGCTCATGGACGGGATCGATCCCTTCGTAGATTTGGGCAAGTTTGCGCTCTTGGGGGAGTTCATGATTGATAAACTCCTCTCCCAAATGGCGAATATCGAGATAAACCGCTCCGCTTGCGACGATCTCATCATGGATGGCACGTGCCACAACATCACGGGGAGCCAGCTCATCGGTAAAACGCTCTTTAGAAGCACTGAGTAGATACCCGCCTGCGCCGCGTGCGCTCTCGCTGATCAGTATGGACGAGCCTTTGAGTGCGGTAGGGTGGAACTGGATAAACTCCATATCGGCTAAGCGCGCCCCAGCACGCACCGCAGCCGCCAATCCGTCCCCGGTTGCTTGCACCGAGTTGGTGGAGTGCTTTCCGTAGAGATTACCATACCCTCCAGTCGCCATAATCACCGCATCGGCACGTATTTCCTCAACCTCTCCCGTTTCGATAACGAGAAACGTCGCCCCTAACACACGATTAGCCTCTTGATCCGTGATCAGATTGAGCAAAAAACGGTCGTTTTTGAACTCTATCCCCGCTTTTAGGCACTGATCATAGAGGGTATGGAGGAGTTTAAGCCCCGTATAGTCTTGGGCATAACAGGCGCGTGGCGCGCTAGCACCGCCCAATCTGCGGCGGGCGATTTCGCCGGAATCGTCACGGCTAAAAGGCAATCCGATGCTATTGCACCAGCGGATCGCTTCGGGCGCTTTTTCACACATGAATGCGATCCGTTTTTCATCCCCCAATCCGGCGGAGGACTTGAGAGTATCGGCTATATGATCTGCAACAGAATCATCAGCGCCCAAAACGGCATTCATCCCCCCTTGCGCCATCGAGGTTTGAGAGCGTGTCGGGAGGGTTTTAGAAGCGACGATCACCTCCGCGCCCGCTTCATGCGCCGACAAGGCACTCACCAAACCTGCACCACCGCTACCGATAATCAATACTTTGGACATGCACAGACTCCTTATTGCCGCGATTGTATCCGATAGTTTGTTAGCACTCACTCAAAAAGATTGACTAATTTTTAGATAAAATAAACTATGCAAACTTTATTCTCAATCCTAGGTATTTACCTCTTTATCGCTGTCGGATATGGAGCCAAATGGGCGTTTAAAGAAAAAATCGATGATCGTACCATAACCCTGCTCAGTGTCTATTTTTTACAAATTTTTCTCACCTTTTGGGGATTACTGAAACGCCC
>JACXUE010000056.1 GCA_014764075.1 Sulfuricurvum sp. | reverse complement strand
CGATACTATTGCGTCATAAGTCAGGAATAATGAAAAAAAGAGTACTTTTTTATCCCTCTCTATCTCAATCGTCTCGGTTATGATCCTTTTCGTCGTTATAGTTTTTTGATGGTTGATATGGATCGGTTTAATATCATCAATCACTCCTACGATACGTTTGTCGGGGATGAAGTGATTAAAGCTATGGCACATAATATACAAGAGCATCTCCAAGTGGGCGATGTATTGGTACGAAATAGTAGTGATACGTTTTGTGTCGTTTTGTACGATTATGAGGATGATTATGTTGCGGAGGTTGCCGAAGCAATCCGCCTTTCGTTTAAAAAGAAAATTCGGGTCACTACTTATGCAATTTTGAAGAATGTGAGTATCGGTGTAGCGCTGTTTCCTACGCAAACTCCGGATATATTAGAAGCAATCGAATGGGCGAAGAGGGCATTAATAGAAGCGAAACATCAAGGGGGCGATACTGTTGTTGTTTTTGGTCCCAAATCAATGCCAATCTAAAATGGATGTTTCTTTTTGAACACAGTTTATTCATTCACCGTAAAAGCATAATAAGATGCTTTGAGGTATCATTAATGAGGGAGTATTGACCCACGATTATTAAAACTGATCCCCGCCACTAAACATTCGATCTTCAAACTCGATAACACGGTTTCGTCCCGCGTGTTTCCCTTCATAGAGCGCTAAATCGGCGAATTTGATTACTTTCCAAATGGAATCGGCTTGCGTAGGGAAATGAGCTATACCGATACTGAGAGTTTTTTCAATCGTATCGTTGCCAAATTGAAATTTTTTCTCGTTAAATCGAGTCCGTATTTTTTCAGCTACTTGTATCGCACCCTCAGGTGTCGTGTTGTAGAGGAGAACAAGGAACTCTTCTCCTCCGTAACGGATTGCCAAATCGGCTTTTCGGATACTTTGTTGTAAAATTTCAGCCAGGGATTTGATGACAATATCGCCCGAGTCGTGTCCATAAGTATCATTTACCATTTTAAAGTAGTCAATATCGATCATCAAAATAGCATATGAGATGTGTGAACGTGTTGCCTGCTCAGAGGTTTTGTCAATAAACTCTTCCAGAAAACGGCGGTTGTAAAGTTTGGTTGCACCGTCACGCAGTGAAGAATCGCGAAGTTTATCCATCAATGTACGGCTCTCTATCACCGCTTTTGCTGCCTCAAAATAGTTTTTAATACTCGGTAGCGCAAGATTCATCTGTTCTATTTCACTGACCGATTTTGCCGAGAAGGAGAGGATAAGCGCTAAATCGTCGTTAATGTTGAACGGTATGCACGAGTACTCTTTGTCCTCCGCACAGTTGGTGCATAGATTTGGAAAATCGGTTGAATAGACATCGCTGGCAGTACGATAAGCACGGCACTCCATCGCATTTTGATCGGCAATCGGGAGACAAAAACTTTCATGATCGGTAATGTGGATCAACTTGCGCTCTTTGGAATTTTTTTCAACTTCATAGAGTGCAAAATGGGTAAATCCGAATTTCTCTTTCAGTACGTAAATAAAGCGTTGATAGATAGCATCTTTGGTGCTGTCGAGTTCGATCGTTTTTTTGAATTTATAGACATCGGAGAGCTCTTGGATAATGATACCGGCAGTACTCAACGGGTCGCTGCATGAGATACTGGAACGTGTCGCAAAGGTGTTGAGATTGTGTTTAATTCCGCCGAAGGTGTCTTCCATTTTTTGGAAAAGGGTATTCATCTGCTCGGCAACTTCACTCCCCGCATCTTTGAGGGTTGTGGTGAAACGGAACGTAAAATCTCCGGTACGTGCACGTTTGATCCCCTGTTGGAGATTTTCAAAGAGTTTCATGTATGGTTTAAAATAGTGGTGGGTAGCCCACAATGAAATGATGATAAAAATAACGTTGATTGCAAATATTTTGGCGATGGTCATCGCTCCGGTCTGGCGTACTTCGTTGATGTTGAATTCCATACTGATTGCGCCTAAAACATCCCCCTCTTGTACATTATGACAGGTAAGACAGTTCGGGTTACCATAAGCAGTGGCGATGTAGGGGATGGTAACACGCAAGATGGCATTTTGAGCATCTTCATGTATTTCTCGAACACTTATCCCCTCTTTAAGTACTTGGTTGTCGATAGTATCTCGGGGCTTTTCGTTTTGCATCCCCTCACCGTATTGTTTGATGACGTTATCGGCACGGACAATCCAAAGTGCCTGCACATCTTTGATATTGGCGATATTCCCCAGAAAAAATTCCCGTTTATCCATCATCCCGTTGACCATGTGTGCCGTTAAACCATCACGGACGATCTCCGCCGTCATTTTCGACTTTTCGATAGCGTTTTTATAGCCGTAATCACGGAAATTCAGGGCAACATTGGTGATGGTGGCAACGGCAAGCCCGATGAGCATCAGAGTGACGATAAATAAAATTTTCCGGTTAGCATTCATATTTGATTACCTTATGGATAAATAAAATGATGGAGATATAAAGTACTTACAGTATCTAAAAAAAATTTAAATGTAGATGAAAGTGGAGTAGAGCGCTAAGATCTATTCGACCGTAACGCTTTTGGCTAAGTTGCGAGGCATGTCGACATCGTTCCCCAATCGGATCGCAATCTCCATCGAGAGGAGCTGCAACACAACCATCATCTCGAAGAACTCACACATGTAGTGCTCACTTGGTTTGGTACGAATATGATCATCCGCTTTGTCAAAATCGAGTGGACTGATAGAGCAGATGGTCGAATCGCGGGCGCTGAGCTCTTCGATATTGCTTTTTGTTTTGTCGTAGAGTTTGTGTTGAGGTAACAATGCGATGGTAAAGAGTTTAGGATCGGCGAGAGCGATCGGACCGTGTTTCATCTCACCGCTTGGATACCCTTCGGCATGAAGATAACTGATCTCTTTGAGTTTCAGTGCCCCCTCAAGCGCAAGAGGGAAGAAAACATCCCGTCCGATAAAGAAAAATCCGTGACCGTGAAGGTAGCGTTTAGAGAGTCGGCGGAGCTGTTCGTGCAGAGCACTATCTACCGTAACGGTAGAGGGGAGGGTACGAAGAAGATGGATTTGGTTTTGGATCTCGGATGCTTCCAAAGTGTGCCGCTCACCCGCGAGGCTTAGGCTGAGCATCCACAGTACACACACTTGGGTAGCAAACGCTTTGGTCGATGCAACCCCTTTTTCGATCCCAGCGCGGGTGAGGATCGACGCATCGGCAAGACGTACCATTGAGGAGTTATCGACATTACAGATAACCATGGTTTTCAAGCCGAATTTTTTTGCCATTTTGAGGCTCTCTAAGGTATCGGCCGTTTCACCGCTTTGGCTAATGACGACAAAGAGGGTATCTTGAGTCAGAAACGGTTCACGATAGCGAAATTCGCTCGCGATCTCGACAGAGGTTTTAATTTTTGCGTGACGTTCAAAAAGGTAACTGGCAACCATTGCCGCGTGGTAGCTGGTACCGCAAGCACAGAGTTTGATTTCGTTTATCCCCTGAAATAATTCCGGATCGATCTCTTCGAAATAGACGCTCTCGTCCCGAAGCCGTCCCATTAATGTATCAGCTAATACACGGCTTTGTTCATAAATCTCTTTTTCCATAAAAAAACGATACCCCTCTTTTTGAGCCGAGAGTTTATTCTCAGCAAGTGGAGAAAAACGGAGTGCAACCGGTTGATGATTTTGATCGAACAAAGAGATCCCTTTGGCAGATCCATAGCCGTAATGTCCGTCTTCGAGATAGATCACTTCATGGCATTTTCCGATCAATGCGGCATCGGAGGAGCCGAAAAGGATTTCACCCGCTTCATTGCGTCCAATGATCATCGGAGAGCCGTGTTTGGCAAAGAAGATTGTGCCGCTTTCGTTGCTATTGATGAGGAGAATGGCATATGCCCCTTCGAGTTGGACGAGTGTCTTTTTGAAAGCGTCGAATGCATCAGAAGCAGTTTTGAGGTGATGTTCGAACAGATGGACAATTACTTCGGTATCGGTTTGGCTGAGAAATTGAACTCCTTGTGCCATAAGAGAGGCTTTGAGCTCTTGATAATTTTCGATGATACCGTTGTGAACGACATACGAATTTTCTCCCAAATGGGGGTGTGCATTGAGTTCGGTCGGTTTTCCGTGCGTTGCCCATCGGGTATGCCCAATCCCGATAGAGAACCCTTCCGTTTCAAAGTTTTTGGCTTTCTCTTCCAAGTTTACCAATTTACCGACCGCTTTAAAAAGGGAAAAAGTGTTGTTTTGGAGTACCGCAATTCCGGCAGAGTCATATCCTCGGTATTCGAGTTCTCGAAGCCCGTCGATCAAAATTTGTTTAACGGGTTTGACGCCGATGTATCCTACGATACCGCACATAATTACTCTCCTGTCAGTTCAGCGATAATTTCGCGCGCATTATCGCATATTCTGTTTTGTTTTTCGATTAAAAAGTGGTCACGTGCCATGTTTTTATTGGTATGGATTTTCGCAGTAGCGATGTTGATTTGCGCTTCATCGAAGAGCTGAACGAAATAGGCTAAAAGCCCCCGTTGGTTAGTCGTGTTGAGATTGAGCTGAGCGTGATGGATAGAGTGGTCACAATCGAGGGTGATTTCATCGGATTTGATGATCGGTTTGGGTAGATCGAGTTTACGGTTCATATCAAATGCCTCTTCGACAATCATCTCGATTTGCTCCATTGTCCCCTCGCGCGGGCGTTGCAAAAACTCGATTTTGAAATATTTGAGTCCGTCAAAGAGGGTGAAAATATCCATTGAAGCGACATCGAGATAGCTCAGTTTACCAAGAAGATACCCAAGGTTCAGGGGAATTCGGCGGAAAATATGGATGATCAATCCTCCGTCAATGTTGAGTTGATAGGTGAAATTTTGGCACTGAAAAGCCTTTGTGGAGATGTTGATAATCTCACTCGGAGTGTGTTTGAAGAAAAAGAGGTTTGATTCGATCGCGAGGACTTTTTTCTGCTCGATTTTAGAGAGTTCGTTGAATTTGGGATCGTTTGCTAACCGTTTTTCTTTATTTTGCCGTTTGATCGCATCGGTAATTCGGTCATTTTGGGATGCGATCTCCAAAGATGCTTCGTAGAGTTCATGAAGCAAATTCGCTCCGAAGCTGGTATAGGTTCCTGGACCGACACCGTTGACATCAGCATAGGTGAGTATGTAGAGGAGTTTCAGATTTTCGGGTGTTTTGATCTTGGACATAAATTGGTAAAGGGTTTTTTCATGATAGAGATTTTCACGGTAGGCGACGTGGGTCATTAGAACGTGGTGTCGAACGAGTAATGAGGCCCGTTCATCCAAAGATGATGGGAATTTTAGATTTTTGATGAATGGAATAATCAGTTTCGCCCCGACTTCACTGTGATCTTGTTTGCGACCTTTACCGGCATCATGAAGCAAGATAATCGCTTTGAGGAATGCTTTATCTGTGGTGCTTAGGGGTTTGTAGAGCGTTTCGACATAAGGGTCTTTGATGTTTTCAAGTGCTTCGATGCATTTGATCGAGTGCAAATCGACAGGGTATTGATGGTAACCGTCGAATTGGGGGAGGTGGAGAACCTTTTTAAACGCTCCGATGAGGTGATGAAGTATCCCCGCATCGTAAAAGAGTTTTAAAAACTGATACAAATGGTCGCGTTCAAAGAGTTTGCGTAAAAGTCCATGCGTTTTTGCCCGAAGCGGGTATTTGATCGTCGTATAGGTAAAATGGTATAAAACACTCGAATCGAATTTCCACTCTTTGTCTTCAAGGCTTACGAGTATTTCAAGCAGTAAATCGATCGGGGGAGGGGTATGATTAAAAGAGGCGTACAAAATGCCATCAACCGCATAAAGTCCTTTTCTGATTCTTCCATGTCGTAAAAGGGTTTTATTGTCATCTTTGCGCATATAGATTCGCGCCATTTTTTTAACATAAATTTGGGTGAAATTGTTGATCCGCCATTGTGCTTCAAGCAATTTTGTGATGAGTTTTTTCTCATCGCTAAACCCGAGCATTTCGGCGATGCTAGGCATATAATCGAGGACGAGTTGATCTTGTTGTTTTCCGGTGAGGAGATGAAGAGCGCTTCGAATACGAAACAATAGCTCTAATGCAATGCGGTATTCTCGATATTGCTCTTCGCTAAAAAGTTCACCGCTGAGCTCTTTTAGGCTGTTGACACCGTAGAGTGTTTTAGCGATCCAATAAAGCAGTTGTGAATCGCGCAGACCTCCAACTCCTTCTTTGATATTGGGTTGCATCGAAAACGAAAATTTTCGACGTCTGGCGTCGGCCTCATCTATTTTAGCCATTACAAACACTTTGGGGTTGTCGTGACGAATAGCAGTGAGTTTGTTTTGAGTAGCACTCCAAGTAAAAGGGGAGCCGATGATAAGGCGTGATTCTATCATGGCCGTTTTGATGGTGATATCTTCGCGTGATGCTCCAAGCAGATCGTTCACATCATGGACACGATGCCCCAGTTTGAGACCTGCATCCCATGCAAGATAGAGAAATTTTTCGATAATTGCGGCGGTGTTGTAGCCATCGTTTTTCTCATAGACGATCATAAGATCGATATCGCTGTGGACACAGAGTTGTTCTCTTCCATAACTTCCTAATGCGATAAAAGCAAGCGGGATGTTACTACGCATCGGAAGGTAGTTTCCAAAAAGACGGCGAAGTACTGTTTTATACATGAGGGCAATAATGGAATCGAGGGTTTTGGTGTGGGTGACGAGGAAATCTTTCCCCTGATTGCGCTCGAAAAGCTTCGGAAGTGAGTTCTTGTAATCGGTGATGTACGATTTAAAAAGTTTTGAGATTTCGAAATCGGACACTTTTATTTCGATGAGATCTTCAATTTGTTCGTTTATGCTCATGATGACTACTTTTTAAAGATATTGTACCGTTTTTATTTTGCTATAATGCGCGTCAAAATAAGCAGTTAAAGATTTTAGTATGAATTTGATTGAAAAAGTAAAAAACAATGAGAGGTTGAACTTCGACGAAGCGGTAGCTTTGTACGATTTAGACCTCTTTACTCTCGGTGAACTCGCAGATGAGCGTCGCAAAGCGTTGCACGGCAAACGTACCTATTTTAATATCAATCGCCATATCAACCCAACCAATATTTGCAAAGATGTGTGCAAATTCTGCGCTTACAGCGCAAGCCGTAAAAATCCGAACCCGTATACAATGAGCCATGAAGAGATTTTGGCGATCACCGATGATATTGTTTTACGCGATATCAAAGAGGTCCATATCGTCTCCGCGCACAACCCCGATACGGGATTGGAGTGGTATCTTGAAATGTTCAAAAAAATCAAAGAACGCCATCCGCAACTTCATATCAAAGCCCTCACGGCGGCGGAAGTCCATTTTCTCGCCAAAGAGTACGGCAAAAGCTACGATGAGATTATCGATTTGATGATTGAGTACGGTGTTGATTCGATGCCCGGAGGCGGCGCGGAGATTTTCGATGAGAAAGTACGCGACTATATCTGCAAAGGGAAAGTTACTTCCGCACAATGGCTCGAAATCCACCGCAAATGGCATGAACGCGGGATGAAATCTAATGTTACGATGCTTTTCGGACATGTCGAAGAGCGCTCTCATCGGATCGATCATATGATGCGGATTCGTGATTT
>JACXUE010000055.1 GCA_014764075.1 Sulfuricurvum sp. | reverse complement strand
TCCATAACTATACGATGCCATACGATCAGTATATGCAGAACATTACAACCGAACAAAAAGCGATGCTCTATGCCCTCATGCGTCAAGAGACGCGGTTGATTCCGGGGCTAATCTCCCGTTCGTTTGCATTGGGGCTGATGCAGATGATGCCGTTAAACGTCGATTCGATCTCTAAAATCCATCCGCTCAAAATCACATCGTACGATGATATGTTCAATCCACAGTTCAATATCGCCTACTCGATCGAACATATGAAGCACATCGATAATACCCTCTTTAATCCGGTGCTTAAAGCATATGCGTATAATGGTGGGATCGGGTTTACACGACGTCTTTTGCTGAGCGGTGCGTATTTCAATCCGGGAGATTATGAGCCGTTTATGAGTATGGAGCTTGTCGGGAATGCGGAGAGCCGAGAGTACGGCAAGCGGGTACTTGCCAACTATGTGATCTATAAAAAGATTCTAGGGGAGAATGTCTCTATCGGAGCTATTTTTGATAATTTAATACAACCTGACCGGTCTGATTATTTTCGAGCTTCAGAGCTAAAGAAGTCGATGCCGAAGGCTCAAAACCCATAAGATAGTATCGATTCCAGTTATTTTTGATTGGAATCAAAGCTCGTCGAGGATCATTTTGTTTGAGTTCTTCAAACACTTTTGCCTTTTTCCCGTTCATCGTGAGGGTGTAACCGTAGGTTTCGAGATCCCATTTTTTGGTATCGAGATTCCCTTTGTCAAAATAGAACGCTCCGATAAAATACTCACCCTCTTTATACTGTTCAGGAGAGATCGGGTTCAAATAGACGGTTGAGAAAATCGCTTTGGTTTCGAGCGATTGTACGATCGTTCCCGTTCTTAACTGCTCGACTGCACGTTCGTGGCTCTCATCCATACTAAACAGATCAAATGCCCCTTTTTGTGAACATCCGCTCAACATCAACAATGCAGATAAAGCTAACCATGAAAATCGCATCTCATTCCTTTGTGATCATATTAGGAGGATTATACGCCAAGAAGGCTTAGATTTCATCGTCTTTCAGTTTTTCCAATGAAACCTATTTTCTATCTTTTTTAATCCCCGTGTGAGGATTCATCACTTACAAAATATTTCATCTCTTTAGAAAGTTTAAACAGAACCTTCACTATAATATCTCCCATTTTAATTGAGGTCACTTTTTTGAAAAAACGTTTAGCAGTTGCATTTACCGGTCCCTCTAACAGCGGAAAAACCACATTGATCCTCAAAGTGGCACGCAAGCTGATCTGCGAGCACCATTTGGAAGTCGCTATCATCAAAAACGATCCCAAAGATAAAGCGCAATTCGACGTTCCGGGAAAAGACAGCTACAAATTCAGCGATACGGGCGCCGAGGTGATCGTCACCTCCCCTACCCGCACCACCTATTTTTCACAGCGCCACAAAGAGTTAGACGAACTAGTTGCACTTTTTGGAGAGTTTGACGTATTGCTCGTCGAGGGGCTGAAAAATCTCCCTCTCCCGCGCATCAGTATTTTTCGGGGACAAATCGATACCGACTATTTCCCCTACATGAACGCATTGGCGATCGATGAGAGCATCGACACCTCCCACTATACGATCCCGAAGGGGATCGACATCCTCGATCTCAACAACCCAGATCAAGCCATCGAATGGATTTTAACACACGCAAAGGTCATAAAATGAATCTAATTTTAGAAGCTATCCAAAAAAGTGCCATACGGATAAAAAACGCGATCGATGTCAAAGACATCGGCTACTCCCAAGAGCAAAACAGTTCCGGTGAAATCCAACTCCAACTCGATATCCAAAGCGATTTAATCATCGAAGAGGAGCTTGGTCGTGTTGTCGGAGTTCACACGATTGCCAGCGAAGAGAAAGAGCATCCGATGGTGCTCAATGAAAGCGGTCATTATTTTATCGCGTTTGATCCGCTCGATGGCTCATCACTCGTAGATGTCAACCTCAGTGTCGGTTCGATCTTCGGTATCTATGAGGGGGAGTTCAGCCCCTCCAAAATGGTCGCGTCATGCTACGTCGTCTATGGTCCGCGTGTTGAGTTGGTCTTTGCCGATGAAGAGAACGTTTCTCTCTACCTCCTCCAAAACGGCGAGTTTGAATTCGTCAAACACCTCCATTTGAACGAAAAAGGGAAAATCATGGCACCGGGCGGGACTCAGCAGTTCTGGGCGCCGTACCATAAAACGATGATCGACAGCTTTTTCACGCGCGGTTATCGCCTACGCTACTCCGGCGGTATGGTTCCCGACTTGCACCAAATCCTCCTCAAAGGGGGCGGATTGTTCAGCTATCCGGGTGCGAGCGACAAACCGGAGGGGAAACTTCGGATGTTGTTTGAAGTGTTCCCGTTTGCCTTTATCTTTGAAAAAGCGGGCGGTAAAGCGGTAGATGGATTTAAACGCGTATTGGAAAAAGAGCCGCGTCACGTCCACGATACCAGCCCCTGTTTTTTCGGCTCAACCGATGAGGTCAATGAGGTTGTGAGTGTCTATGCAGCAGCACAGTGAGTACGAAGAGCGTCTCGATGAAGCGATGAGTGCGTTGCAATCGTGTCAACAGGAACGCTCCTTGGAGAGCTGTTACGTGTGTGAGCAATGCATCGGATGCGATATCCGCTCAAAATACATACGAGCCGTTTATGAGAGTATGTCCAAAGGTGAAACCGGCGGGTTTGATTTTTAACAAGGAAAAAATAATGAAAAACTACATAACTACCCCTATCTATTATGTCAATGGCGAAGCTCATATCGGACACGCCTACACCACTTTCATCGCCGATTCTCTCGCACGATACTCCCGCCTTTTGGGAAATGAGACCTATTTCCTCACCGGAACCGACGAACACGGTCAAAAGATCGAAGAGTCGGCACAAAAACAAAACAAGCCGACCCAGCAATTCGCCGATGAGATCAGTGCGACGTTTCGAAATCTTTGGGATGAGTTTGATATTAGTTACGATCAATTCATCCGAACGACGGATGAAGCCCATAAAAAAGGTGTTCAAGCCGCATTTGCCAAAATGTTTGAGAACGGCGACATCTACAAAGATTTTTATGAGGGGAACTACTGCGTCAGTTGTGAAACCTTTTTCCCCGAATCTCAGCTCATGGACGGCGGATGCTGCCCCGACTGCGGCAGAGTGACCACGATCGTCAAAGAAGAGAGCTATTTTTTCCGCCTCAGCAAATACGAAAAGCCCCTTTTGGAATACTACGAAGCCCATCCTGAGTTCATCCTCCCCAAATCGCGCCGTAACGAGGTGATGAGTTTCGTACGGGGTGGATTGAACGATCTCTCGGTCACCCGTACCAGTTTCAGCTGGGGTGTCCATTTACCCGAAAATTTGAATGAACCCAAACACGTCATGTACGTCTGGCTCGATGCGCTGATGAACTACGTCACCGCGTTGGGATACGGCACCGATGAATCGAAAATGGGGTTTTGGCCTGCCAACGTTCAACTGGTCGGAAAAGACATCCTCCGCTTCCATGCGATCTACTGGCCAGCATTTTTGATGAGCCTCGGATTGCCGTTGCCGCACCACATCGGAGCGCACGGATGGTGGACGCGCGACGGCGAAAAAATGTCTAAATCCAAAGGGAATGTTGTCGATCCGCGTGAGGTCTCCAAACACTACGGTGCTGAGAATTTCCGCTATTTCATGATGCGTGAAGTTCCATTCGGACAAGACGGCGATTTCTCGCAACGCGCCCTAATAGACCGTATGAATTCTGACCTCTCTAACGATTTGGGGAACCTCCTCAACCGTATCATTGGTATGAGTGAAAAATACTCTAATTTTGTCATTGACAGCACTCATGTTGCACAGTACCATGCCAAAGAGTTAAACGATGCCCATACGATATTGGATTCACTTCACACCTATTTTTACGAGTTACAGCTTCACCGCTTCCTCGAAGAGTTGTGGAGAGTGTTCACCATCGGAAACAAAGCGATCGAAGAGCACGCTCCGTGGGTCAAAATCAAAGAGGGGCGCAACGATGAAGCTCTAGCAACGGTAGCGTTGGTCGCAAATCTCCTCGCCAAAGCTTCGATCATGCTCCATGCCATCATGCCGCAAACGACCAAAACGATCGCCGATGCCCTCGGATTTGAGATCACTACGGAGAGTTACACCAAACTCATCACAGACAAAGGGTTACTCGATACCTTTACGATCAAAAAAATCCCCCCTCTCTTCCCGCGTGTCGAAGAGCCGTTGATGCAAGAAGCCCCCAAAGCGATGATTGAAGAAGCCCCTAAAGCGGAACCAAAACCGAAAATGGAAGATAAAAAAGAGACTACCGTCAGCGAAGAGGGTCTTATCACCATCGATCAGTTTTTCCAAACCACGATTAAAATCGGTACTGTTTTGGATGCCAAAGAGGTTCCGAAAAGTTCTAAACTCCTCAAACTCAGAGTCGATCTGGGCGAAGAGACTCCGCGCCAGATCGTTGCCGGTATCCGGGAGTATTACAGCGCCGAATCGCTCATCAATACCCAAGTGTGCGTAGTTGCGAATCTCAAACCGGCAAAATTGATGGGATTGCTCTCCGAGGGGATGATCCTCGCGGCGAAAGATTCTGAGGGGCTATGCCTCGTTCGTCCCGAAAAACCACGCCTCAGCGGAAGTTCGGTGGGATGAGACTTGAGAATATCCTCGCACTGACCAAAGGCTCTTTGATTGGAGAGCCTTTGGTTACCCTCTTTGAGAATGTTGTATTTGACCCCTCCAAAGTGAAGCGTGGATCGTTATTTGTCGCCTATTCCCCTGATGATATCCCCGAAGCGCTCCAAAACGGAGCGTATGGGGTTATGTTTGACCGCCCTACCCAAATCAGCGACAGTGAAATCGCATGGATCAAAGTCGACGAGATCGACAGCGCTCTCAAAAAGCTGATCCGTTTTTATCTCCTCGAAAAAGAGCTACAGGTCTATTCGTGCGATCCGATCACCCTCAGCCTCTCGATGATGATCTCGACACCCCCCACGTTTTGCAATATCGAAGGTTCCATGCGCGATATTTGGGAGAAGCTCTGGCCGCTGGAGAAAAAATCGATCGTCCTTTTCTCCCCAGCCCTCACCGATCCCGATATTTTTATCGAATACTCAACACTCATCCGTGCGCAGGAGAGTACCATTACGATCATCGAACAAACCCTCTTTGAGACCTCGTTTATCCATAACGATACCTTTTATGAGCGCCAAATGCTCTCGCCGTTTTTTATCCCCTATTTGGAGCATCTCCTCTTTTTCTACACTTTTTTGCGGATACCGTTTCAGATTCGGGGATTTGGGAAAATGGGTCATTTCATCCCCGTCTTTACCAATTCGCGGTTGGAGATCAAAGAGTTCGGGAGCAGTAATCGGGTCGTCATTTTTGAGCCGTATTTGGAGCTGATCGACGAACAGATCGATTTTCTTGATGCTCAAGCTTCTTGGGCGAAGATCATCTACCTCCTCCCAGAATCGATGAAATCGCATCTCACCATCGGTGTCGAAAATATCTTTTTTTATCGCTATCCCGAAGAGGTTTTAAGCATCTTACAATCCAAAACATTCCATTTCGCCCTCGTCGCAGGGGTCGATAAAGGGATTTTAAATCCATCTCGTTCATCCATGAAACAACTTGAACTCGATTTTTAGGAGAAACCTATGAACAGACGTACCTTTATCGCCGGAGGCGCTACCGCTTCAATGGCATTATTGCTCAACGGATGCCATAACAGTAACCGACAAGCGATCGATTACTCCAAACACCCCTCCCAGATTGCGGAAACCTCCTCAGCGACCAACAGCGTCAAACAAAAAAAGGTGACCCTCCGACTCGCTACGAGCTGGCCGGCGGGATTTCCGATCATGGGGACGGGAGTCGAGCATTTTGCCGAGCGGGTCAAAGCGGCAAGCGGCGGCAGTCTCATCATCAAAATCTACCCCAAAGGGACCCTCGTACCTGCTTTGGCGGTATTTGACGCCGCCAGTGCCGGAGAGATCGATGCGTTTCACTCAGGTCCGTACTACTGGAAAGGGAAAAACAGCGCCTTTGCCCTCTTTAGCGGTACTCCCTTCGGGCTCACTTCAGAGGAGATCAATTCATGGATGCTTTTCGGCGGTGGGATGGAGTTTTGGAGAGAGATGTACGCCAAACATAACCTCTATCCCCTGCTGGGCGGAAATACCAATGTTCAGATGGGGGGATGGTTTCGCAAACCGATCCGAAGTCTTGCCGATCTCAAAGGGCTAAAAATGCGGGTTCCGGGGATCGGTGGAGAGGTGTTTTCCCGTTTAGGCGTCAATCCGGTTCTCCTTGCCGCCGGAGAGATCTATCCGGCGCTGGAGCGTGGGATGATTGATGCTACCGAATGGGTCGGTCCGGCGCTTGATTTGCAGATGGGATTTCATAAAGTTGCCAAATACTACTATGCCGGATGGCATGAACCCGGATCGGTACTGGAGTTGACCTTCAACAAAAACGTATGGGAATCTCTGAGTCCGGAACATCAAGCGATTCTCCAAATCGCCTCGGATGAGATGAATGCTCGGATGTCTTTGGAGTTCCATGCCAAAAATCTCAATGCCCTTCAAGAGATTAAAAAACTGGGTATTGCCATTCAAACATTTCCCAATGATGTCAATCACGCCGCTTATCAAGCGCTTCAAGAGTATTTGAAATCCGAAAGTGCGGCAAACGGTGATTTTAAACGGGTGTATGAGAGTATGGAGAGTTATCTCCAAAAATCGCGTTCTTGGAGCAATATCGGGCTAGGGGCGTTTCTTAATACACGAGAGGCCTGATCCTCCGTAGCGTCTTTCGACGCTCTTGTTCATCGCTTAGATAATGACGAACCAATTCATGAAACTCCTTGGAGTGGTTCATGTGACGCAAGTGAGCCAGCTCATGAACAATGATATAGTCAATCTGTTCATACGAGAGTTGCATCATCATCGTATTAAAAGTGACGACGCCGTGGCTGTCACAACTCCCCCATCTGCTTTTCATCCTTCTAAAGCGTATCTCTTTGGGTTGCAAATCCATCTTTCGCGCATAATGCTGCACACGTGAAGGGAGAGAGATTTCCGCCTCTTTTTTGTAAAAATGATAGTAATATTTTTTAATATCATCACTATTTTGGCTATTTTTAACCCTATTGTATAAATTCGGCAGATTCTCCAAAGTATAGTTCTCTCCCCGAAACCGTATACTCTCCCCAAGCTGGGGTAGATCTGGATCGTCCGCTAGCCCCTCTAGTTTTTCACGGATCCAACGCTCCCGTAATTTTAAAATACGGCGTACGGCACTCTCGTTTTTGAGCGGTGTACGTACTTTGATCTCACCACTATGGGATATACGGATGTAGGTATTGCGATTGCGCGGTCGGTACTCGATGATGATCGCAGAGGTAGAAGCGTCAAACATACTCAATAGGATCAACTACTCCGGCACGTTCAAAGCCTCGTAAACGGAGACGGCAACTGTCGCATACTCCGCACGCTTTCTCCTCACTTTGGTAACAACTCCAGGTCAGATGGAGCGGTGCGTCCAGTTTGATCGCCTCTTCGACGATTTGGGATTTTTGCAGATGTACAAGCGGCATCTCGATCGTGATATTCGTTGTCTCTTT
>JACXUE010000054.1 GCA_014764075.1 Sulfuricurvum sp. | reverse complement strand
ATCCGGCTACAACTTGTTAGGACACAGAAATGATAGAATTTCTACATCCATAAGTGAGGGATTGCAGATAGCCAAAAGAGGTCAAACATACACAAAAGAATTCAAAATTCAGCGATTCAATTAGCCCTAAACAGTGAAATGGGTAAGCAATCGAGCTGAGCCTTTTAGTTTAGAGATTCTGATAAGCGGTAGTTTTCTTTGAAACTCACATACCGTTTGGCTGAGGCGTAGAGTTCAGCCACCTCTTCATCGGTGAGTTCACGTACCACTTTGGCTGGGCTCCCCATGATGAGAGAACGGGGTGGAAAGACTTTGTTTTTGGTCACGAGTGCACCCGCACCGACAATCGACTCTTTGCCGATGACGGCACCATCGAGAATCGTCGCAGACATCCCGATGAGGCAGGCATCTTCGATCGTGCATCCGTGGAGCATGACACGATGCCCTACTGTCACGTCGTTGCCGATGATGGTTGGGTAACCATCGGAAGCATCCTCTTTTTTGTGGTGGGTGATATGCACCATGCTGAGATCTTGGATGCTGGTTCGATCTCCAATTTTAATATAATGGACATCCGCGCGGACAACGGTGCCAAACCAAATACTGACGTCTTCACCGATTTCGGCTCTGCCGATCACATCCGCCGATGGGGCGATCCATGTTCGCTCACCGATGGTTGGAGTGTAGTGTAGATAATTACTGATCATTAGCTCTCTTTGAATAGCCGATTTGTCAATTGTTGTACGTAATTCGGCGTCTGTTTTTTGGTCGAATTATATACTTTATTGGTCTCGGTTTCAACAATTAAATGGCTGTTGATCGTATGGGCTCCGTCACGGGCAACTTTTTGATAGGTTCCGTTGTTTTGGAGTTCGTAGGCGAGATCGTTATCGGAGATTTGCAATTCCAAAATTTGGAGGAGTTTTGCCGAAGCCTCTTCCCCCGCAATCGGAGTCAAAAGTTCGATACGGCGCAAAAGGTTACGCGGCATCCAGTCAGCACTGGAAATATAGGTTTGTGGATCAGAGTGTTTGAAATAGAAAATTCGGGCGTGTTCGAGATATTTGCCGATGATCGAGGTGACACGGATATTTTCACTCACGCCTTCAACCCCTGGACGTAGACAGCATACACCACGTACAATCAGCTCAATTTTTACCCCCGCCTGTGAGGCTTTGTAGAGGGCGCGGATAATATCTTCATCGACCAAAGCGTTCATCTTGGCGATGATTACCCCCTCGCTCCCCATTCGGGTTTCATTGTGGATAAGGGAGAGGAGTTTTGGTTTAATCTGTGTCGGCGCCATGTAGAGTTCGCTGAGTTTCCCTTTTTTACTAAATCCGGTGAGGAAGTGGAAAAAGCGGGTCATGTCATAGGTAATAGTGTCGTTACTCGTCATGTAGCTGATATCGGTGTAGACCGTTGCGGTCGATGGGTTATAGTTTCCGGTACCAATGTGGGCATATTGTTTGAGTTTGCCGTTGACACGTCGGGTAACCAACGCCGCTTTCGCATGAACTTTCAGTCCCGTGATGCCGTAAATGACATGCGCTCCAGCACTCTCCAGTGCTTTTGCCCAGATGAGGTTGTTCTCTTCGTCAAAGCGGGCTTTGAGTTCGACCATAACAGTGACTTGTTTGCCCGATTCGGCAGCGGCGATAAGGGATTGGACGATGAGTGATTTGGAACCTGAGCGATAGAGCGTCATTCGTATAGAGACGACATCGGGATCTTTAGCGGCGGTTTGGATCAGACGCACTACCGGCTCAAAACTCTCAAACGGATGAAACAGTACTAGATCTTGTTTGTCCAAAATAGCGTACAGATTCTCATCAGAATCGAGTGGCGGGAGGTTGCGAGGCTTAAAGCTTGGTGTCGTCAAATGGGCGAAGTCTTTGTTTCCTACTACTTGCCATAATGCACCTAAATTGAGGTAGGTGGTAAAGCGATAGATGTCATCTTTGAAAACGTTAGCATGACGGTTGAAAAAGTTGAGCAGATCATCATCGGCGTGGTTGCTGAGTTCCAGTCGGACAATCTCCCCCTTTTTACGAAGTTTCAGCCCCTCTTCGAGCATCTCCATAAAATCATCCGCCTCCTCTTCTTCTATGGCGATATCGGCATTGCGGGTGATTCGGAATGCAGAGAATTTAATGAGTTCATACCCTGGGAAAAGATCACCGATATGTTCGGCGACCAAACTACCGATCGGAATATAGATACGGTTATCGATATCGACGAATCGCGGTAGAACACGAGGTATACGGATGATACCGTAGCGCTCAATACTGTTATCGTCTTTGTCTCGGAGTTTGACGATTTGCCCGAAACTTAGATTGTTTAGATGAGGGAACGGATGGGTTGCGTCGACGGCGATCGGGACGACAACTGGATAGATGTTCTCGTGAAAATAGCGATCAAGAACTTTCCGTTGCTCTAGAGTTGTTTCACGATAGGGTTTGAAGAAAATCCCCTCTTTCTCCAAGCGGTTCATGATATCGAGTAGGCAGTGCTCTACCACTTTTTGCTCTTCATGCAGATAGGTTCGAATCTCTCGGAGCTGATGAAGTGGAGTAAAACGATCTGCTCCGGAGACGTTGACCCCTGCGCTAAAGAGCTTTTTGAGCCCTGCGACTCGGATCATATAAAACTCATCGAGGTTGGTTCCATAGATAGCGAGAAATTTCAGTCTCTCCAATAGAGGGAGCGATTCGTTAAGCGCTTGTTTTAGTACGCGTGTGTTGAATTGGAGCCATGAGAGCTCGCGATTGATATAAAGTGCTGGGTTTTTTAAATTTGTAGGCATAGTGGTTACCGTTTTGATTAGTTAACCCTAATTATATTATACTTATGGTTACACAAAAGGAACAATATGTCTACATTTCAAATTTTGATGTTTGCCGCGACACTTTTTTTCGCATATCAGATCTATCAACATGTCCAAACGCTGGAGGATCAATCCCCTCCATCTAATGGAGTGAACGTCAAGAGTGGGTCACAACCGATCAATGTTGAGCAATGGATTGATAAAGCGGACGAGGCGTATCGAAAAGGGGAGCTGGAAGCGGCTCAATCGGCTCTTCAAGAGGCATTTGCAATCGATCCTAATAACCCTGAAGTACTCAATAAGCTAGCATTCGTCACCGCAAAACGGGGAGATCGGTTGCAAGCGATCGAATTGTACGAGCGCTCTTTGGAGCTCGATGAAAACGACGATTTGAGCCATAATGCGATCGCTTCGCTCTATCGAGGCGAGATGGCGTACGAGCGTGCCCAAGATCACTACCTCAAAGCGATTGAAATCGACGATACCTATCCTCAAACCTTCTATAACTACGGGAATCTGTTGGTCGATATGGGAGAGATCGAAGAGGCTAGGGCGATGTACAAGCGTGCCCTTGAATTGCAAAGCGATTTTGCCGAAGCACGTGAGGCGTTATTGTCGTTGGGGGTTCATCGTGGTTGATCATCAAGCACGTTTGGCCGTATTGATCGATGCGGATAACTCCCAGCCCTCTATTATCGCCGGATTGCTTGATGAGATTGCCTCTCACGGGATTGCCAGTGTCAAGCGGATTTACGGCGATTGGACCGATACACGGCTCAAAAGTTGGAAAAGCACTCTCCTTGAGCACGGTCTACAGCCGATACAGCAATTTGCGTATACTACAGGGAAAAATGCAACCGACAGTGCGATGATTATCGATGCGATGGATCTGCTCTATACGAAAAATTTTGACGGCTTTTGTATCGTCTCTAGTGATAGCGATTTTACCCGTTTGGCGAGCCGTATTCGTGAATCGGGGATCAAAGTATATGGATTTGGGGAGCAAAAAACGCCCAAATCGTTCATTGGGGTATGTGACAAATTCATTTACACCGAAAACCTCAGACGTACCCAAAACTACAAAGAGGATCATACCCCAAAAATCAAATCCGATCATAAAGCCCTTTTGGCTCTTGTGCGCAACGCGGTTGAGGATACAACTAACGAAGCTGGATGGTCATATTTGGGGGCAATTGGGCAAAATCTGATCAACAAATCGCCCGAATTTGACCCCCGAAGCTATGGGTACAAAAAGCTTCTCGATCTGATAGAGGGATTAGGGGAGTTTGAATTTAAATACTCTGATCCATTTTCAGGTGCACAAGCGGTGCACGTTCGTATTAAACGACCCAAAAGGAGTTATGAGAGATGACAATCAAAGAAATCTATACCTATTTGGATGAACTCTCCCCTTTTTCACTTCAAGAAGGGTGGGATAACTCCGGATTGTTGATTGGTGATTTTACCCAAGAGATCGATACCGTAGTGCTGAGTATTGATATCGATGAAACACTGATTGAAACAATCCCCGAAAATACCCTTTTGATTACCCACCATCCGATTATTTTCGGAGGGTTGAAGCAGCTTCAATTTAATCAATACCCCGCCAAAATCGTCGCCCCGATGATCCGCAAAAATATCGCCAACATCGCAATGCACACCAATTTCGACCAAACTCATCTCAACGAGTACGTCGCTAGCGAAATTTTGGGCTACCCAATCATTCACAAAGAGGGGTTTGTTGCCTATTTGGGGGTGGATGAGACGTATGAAACGTTTGCCGCAAACGTAAAAACGGCATTGGGAATGGATCATTTACGCTGTGTCAAATGTCATGAGCACATCCGAACCTGTGCATTGGTGACGGGTTCGGGCGCTTCGTTGATGCGAAACATCAAAGCCGATTGTTTCTTGACCGGAGATATCAAATATCACGATGCGATGGAGGCTTCATCGCTTGGGCTTTCGATGATTGACATCGGACACTATGATAGCGAGCGCTATTTTGGCGATGTTTTGGCGAACCATTTGGAAAAATTAGGATTGAATGTTATAATTTCACCATCAAAAAACCCCTTCACCTATCTCTAAGTGTAAAAGGGCATCTACAACGTCCTGTATTAGGTAATTGTGTAACTCCAAAAGGAACCGTATGAACAAACACCTTGAGCAATTGATCGAACTCTCTCATATTGACAAAGAGATCGACGCGTTTGAACCGCAAATCGAAGAAGCGAATCTTCAATACGAAGCGTTATTGGCAACCAAAAACAGTATCATCAACGAAATCAATGGGTTGAAACAAGAGATCAAAGACGAGCAGATCAAAAAGCATAAAAATGAGCTTCACCTTGCTGAGCTTTCGGCTAAACTTCAGGAGAATGGGCGCAAAAGTGCCGAAGTGAAAACTGAGCGCGAGATGAAATCGCTCCAACTCGAAGAGGAAATTGCCAAAGAGCAAGTTAGTTTCGCCAACGAAGAGATCGAGCGTTTGGAGAAGCTAATCGATCACAAACAAAGCAAAATTGACGAGCTTGAAACGAAAGCGACCGAAATCGAAGGGGCTCTTTCAGCCGTCAAAGGAGATGTTGATGTTAAATTGGCACGGATCGACGAAGAGCGTAAAGAAGTATTCGCTCGTAAAGAGGCCTTGGTCAGGACAATGAATCAAAAAGGGTTGTCGTTTTACCAAAAAATCCGTCGTTGGGCGAAAAATACGACGGCTGTACCGGTACGTAACCAAGCATGTATGGGATGCTATATGGCGATCAGCGATAAAGTGTACAGCGATGTTATCAAAGGTGAAGAGATTACTCTATGCCCACACTGCGGCCGTATTTTGTTCTTAGAGCCTTCTGCTGACGCAATCGGTGCGTAACGTATTTTTTGATCTTTTTTATACGGGTATAGCGGCGATTTTTTACATCGTCGCCTTACCCCTTTTAATCCTCCTCTCGTTCAAAAAAAAATATCGCGATTCTATCCCTTCACGGTTCTTCGGGGTCGATAATTCTCCTTTCTTGCCGCATGATATTTGGTTTCATGTCTGCTCGCTTGGAGAAGCCAAAGCGATTGCTCCGATTCTAGAACGGTTGGGGGATAAAAAAATTGCCATTAGCGTCATTACCCATACGGGGTATGAAGCGGCGTCTAAATATACGGCGGAAGTTCGTTATTTGCCGTACGAATTATGGCTATGGTTTTGGATCGAGCGACCCAAAACGGTGGTGGTACTCGAAGCGGAGTTTTGGTATTTGCTGTTTCGTTTGGTACGCTTGCGGGGCGGGCGGGTAGTAGCGCTCAATGCCCGTATCAGCGATCGAAGTTTTCCGAAATACTACCGGATGCGGTGGTTTTACCGGATTCTACTCTCGCAGTGCGACCGTATCTTTTGCCAAAGCCGTGAAGATATGGCGCGCTTTATCGCTTTGGGAGGACGTAACGTCGACGTGGTCGGGAATATCAAACTTGCCCAAAAGATCGAGGCAACTAAGCAGTATTCTAAACCTGTAGGGACGATCATTATTGCTGCAAGTACCCACGAGGGGGAAGAGGAGGGGATTATCCGAGGGTTTGTCGCGTATCGTGAGCATAATCCCTCTAGCAAGCTCCTCATTGTCCCACGCCACCCCGAACGGTTTGCCAAAGTGGGAGAGTTGATCCTCAAAGCGGCACCGCAGATGAGTTTTTCGCGCTGGAGCGAAACGCAGTCTATAGAGAGTGACATTATCCTCGTCGATGCCATGGGAGAACTCAACAACCTCTACGCCATCAGCGATGTGGCGATTTTAGGGGGAGCGTTCGCGCCGATCGGGGGGCATAATCCCCTTGAGCCCGCAACGTTTGGGTGCAAAATTATTACGGGGGAACAGATATTTTTACAGCGTGAGCTGTTTAAATACGTCTCCCATGTACAATTTACCTCATTGGAAGGCATTCAAGAGGCACTAATAAAAGCGGAATCACTGCCTCCCTCACAGATTGAGGGAACCGTTGATCTGCAAATAGTAGTAGACTATTTAACGGAGAAATAAAATGGAAAAACCAAAAGCGTATAAGCTCTTAGCACAGCAAGAGAGGATATCCAACTCTGAGGCCAAATCACTGATCGATCGCGGTTTGGTTTACGTGGGGAATGACAAAGTGATGATTGCACGGGGTGAAATCAGCCCTAAAACGGTGTTTATTGTCCAAAAAGTGGAAAAGGTACGTCCGATTTTTGAAAACGACGATTTGATCGTCGTCGATAAACCCTCATTCGTCAACTCCGATGAGATCGAGCGTCAGTTCAAAGGTGCCCAATTGCTCCATAGGCTGGATCGCGAAACGAGCGGTGTGTTGATGCTCGTTAAAAACGAAGCGTTTCGTCTCAAAGCGATTGGCGAGTTTAAAAAAGATCGAGTTTATAAAGAGTACGTTGCGTGGGTCGATGGAATTGTGAGTGAGCCGTTTGTGATCGATCAACCGTTGATTACGGAGAAAAAAGGGAACAAAGCCTATACCAAAGTCTCTAAAAAAGGGAAGCCCGCCATTACCGAAGTGACACCGCTTGAAGTGTCGGCGAAAAAAACCAAAGTACAGTTGGTTATTCATCACGGACGAACCCATCAGATTCGCGCCCACATGAAATTCGCCCAACATCCGATTATCGGGGATGAGAGCTATGGCGGACGCCCATCGAAACGGGTTATGTTGCACGCTAAAAAGGTAATTATTTTAGGATTGACATTTATAGCTCCGGAACCAAAAGTATTTGGGCATTTTGGGAGTTAAATAAAGGATAGCCTCTCATTTTGTCATTCCGTGTGACCGAAGGAAATCCTTTAGGGCTACGACACGGAATCCAGTGTTCCTATTTTCAAGTGTGCTATAATTATCCCAAATACTTC
>JACXUE010000217.1 GCA_014764075.1 Sulfuricurvum sp. | reverse complement strand
GAAGCGTGTTGTTGAAATTTCTGTGTATCGCCTCTTTGCTCCTTCCGGCATGGTCGTTTGATCGTATCGTCGCCCTGAGCCCCTCGATCAACGAAATTCTTTTTGCACTAGGTGAAGGGGACAAGATCGTCGGGAACACCACCTACTGCCGCTATCCGCCGCAGTCGGAAAAGATCCCGAAAGTGGGGGGATTTTTCACCCCCTCGCTCGAAAAGATCGTATCGCTCAAACCCGATCTGGTGATTTTGCAAGAAAACAACGCCCCTCTAGCGGAAAAACTCAAACGGCTGGGGATCACGACGATGGTGCTCAAAATCGATACCCTCGCCTCGATCCGCCAAAGCCTCCTTGGCATAGGGGGGTTGCTGGGCAAAAAAGAGAGAGCGTCCGAGCTTGTGGCAAAAATCGACCGTTCTCTCCAAAGCCTCAGGGGGATTGCGCACAAGAAAAAGATCCTGATCTCCATCGGCTACAACACCGATCTTTCCAAAGAGATCTTCGTGGCGGGGCAAAACCTCTATTTCGACGACATCATCGAAGCTAGCGGGAATGTCAATGCACTCCAAAGCACCCAGAAGGGGCAGCCCGCTATCACCCTCGAAAAAATACTCTCTCTCAACCCCGACGTCGTGATCATCCTCGCGCCACTGATGAAAGAGAAAAAATTCACCGAGGAGCAGCTCAAGGCTCCATGGCTGAAACTTCCGATCAACGCGGCTCGAACAAAATCGGTCTTCGTCGAATCGGGCGAATATGCGGGGATACCAAGCGATCGGATCGTTTATTTCATCGACGATTTCAAAGGGTTTTTGCGTGAAGCTCTCCGTTGATAATCTCTCGACCCCGTTTCTAAAGGGGATTTCGTTTGCGGTGCATGACGAAAACGCCGTAATCCTAGGCTCCAACGGGGCGGGAAAAACCACGCTTGCCAAAGCGCTCGTGGGGCTCTACGAAACCTCTTCGGTCTGGGTAGAGGGGGAAAAACTCGCCTCACTCGGTTCTGGACGCCGTGCGCAACTGCTCAATTTCGTCCCCTCTGGGCTCGACGTTTTCGACGAATATATCGACGCTGAAGCGTTTTTGAACCTCTCCCTCCTCAACGGTTCGACCCCCGACGATCTCGAAACGGTGATGGCACAGCTCAATATTACGGGGATCCGAAACACCCCATGCCGATGCCTCAGCAGTGGCGAAAGCCAGCTTTTGCTATTTGCGGGGGGATTGTTGCACAACGCTCGACTAACAATTTTCGACGAGCCGACGGCAAATCTCGATAGCGACAAAAAAATCAAGCTCTTTTGGATGCTCAAAGAACACCTTGGCTGGAAAATCATCATTACCCACGACCTGAACCTTGCTTACCGTCTGGGGTACCGGATCCTCTATCTGCGGGAGGGGGAGCTTGTGTTTGATGGGTCGGCAACCGATTTTTTCGAAGAGAGCCACTTCCGTTCCCTTTTTGGAGAGTCGATCTGCCGGGTCGAGGGACATTTTGCGGTGAACTACGGATGAAACGGTTTATATTCGCTCTGTCGCTGAT